>NZ_LWEY01001141.1:0-1654 GCF_001634935.1 Oleiphilus sp. HI0043
TATAAATCTTTCTTTACATACTTATTTAAAACATGACATCTAAATCACATAACAGCCATGACTAAGCAAAATCGGCGCACAGTATATACAATCTAAATATTAAAATCAGCGCTATAAAACCCAAAAAACCCCGACAGACTACGCGCTCAGGGTTCATTTTGAATAACAAATCGTTAAAGGCTAACACCTAACAATTACATAATTTGTTGTAAGATCCATATCCGCACAATAAAAAGCACACACAAAACGATATTCACCTAAGCAAGCCAATCCTATAACAAACAAAGCCGCCCTTCTGGGCGGCCTTATAAAGCTAGAGATAGAATAAGAAGCGAGCTTTTCCTCACTCCTTGCTATTCATTTAATTAGACTGAAAATAGATGGGCTTCAGAACCGTCTCCTTTGGTGCGCCGAGCTTAACTTCACCATCTACCACCTTATAAGGGTAAGACCACGATCTAGCCCAGCCCGCTATATGCTCTGCCACTACACGAATGTAGTCCATGGATGAGCCATCAGCATTCTTTCTTGTTTCAATATACATTAAGCCGACACCCCACTTTGCACGAGTTTTAGCAATACGCTTTAAATATTCAATGATTGAGGCTAGTTGAAAATCCTTTTTAACAAGATTTTGGTGCTCAATAGCTAACACGTTAAATTCACCCTGCGGGGAAAGTACCATCCCAAAAGGTAAAAACTCACCACGTTCAAGCAAGTTCTTTTCCATGCGCATCCAACCCTGCACCATCATATATTTAAGCTGCGCGATCGCTTGCTCCTCAGTAACCTTACCCCGCCTCACTTGGTTAAGGTCTACAGCGCTGTCCGCAATTGGCGCCTCGACAAGATCTTCTGCTTTTATTTTTCTTTTGCCTTCTTCAGCTGATACTAAGGTGCTCGACACTGAGAACAGTAAACCAAGCAGTATCAAACCAAATTTCAACATCTTCATATAGAGACTCCAATCATTATTATAACGGTGAGGTAAAACTATTGTGGATATAAATTATCTGGGCGAGAGAAGAATGTCTACAGTGAATCAGTAGAATTTGTGACTTTTGTTAGGCATTTTTTATAATGTGAACGAGGCAGTGAACGGAATTTCATAACAAACACTTTTAGCCACAAAAGCCTACCCCATATTTCCCTGCCAACAGAATTTACAGACAACAGAAACTAAAAAAACCACCTCACATTGTGAGGCGGTTTCTCGTTTTGCTTCTAACTTAACTAAACACTTTCGTATCCAGCTTCAGCTAAGATCAAGATCTTAGTGAGCAGAGATAGTCCAGTTAGTAGTGTTAGTCACATCAGTCAAGTAGATTTCACCGATAGAAGTACCAGTGTCACCGAAAGACAATGAACCGATATCTAGGTCAAACTTAGAAGTAGTGTTGATTGCGATACCGTCAACATAACCTTCTCTTGTGTTGCCACCCTGGATATCTTGAGCTGGGTTCAAAGCAACAGAACCTAGATCAAGAACTGCGTCTTTAACAGCGTAGATGTCACGCATTGAGTGAGCGAAACCGAATGCATTCAATCCGTCTAGACCAGAAGTGTCACCACGATGGTTGTGGATTTTCAGATCGTTGATCTGAACACCAGCGATATCGATGTAAACATCTAAATCAGTGATGTTGAAGTAGCT
>NZ_LWEY01001142.1:0-2292 GCF_001634935.1 Oleiphilus sp. HI0043
CCACGACGTAATAAGTAAGGTTGGATAGGTTAACGCGTCGCGTTAGCAACCCACGAATACCAGCATGATCACCGTCGAAATTACTTGCTTCATCTGATGCGTTGACGCTTCCCTAACGGGAAGAATGTTAATTAAAAAGAAAGGCTCTGGCCGAGGTTCCGGCAGGATTTTGTGCGGGCCTCTTGACGTGGGGAGTCATACCAACGCCCGCATTTGCGGCTGGTTTGGAGCGTAGCGGAAAACCAGTCCGGCAACATGCGCTTGTTACATGCTATAGCTGCTTAAGCAATTCAGATTTCTTTTCTTGATACTCACCTTCAGAAAGCACACCTTCATCCCTAAGCACCTTTAATTTAAGAAGCCTGTCCATAACCGAATCACCGTTATCTCTAGCAGATGCCTTCTCGTTTAGGCGCCACCGGTCGCGCTCAAACTGGTAGGATGATTTTCTGTATGAGCTAACCATTACCCCCGTACCTGATTCTTCAAGCTTTTTCTGAATATTATCAATAATTTTTTGCGGCCTTGAAGTCGGGTAAGTTCCTTTTCCGCCAAGCTCTACAAAATAGCCCTTAACATTCTTACCGCTTAAACTAACACCCTCAACGGGAACAATCTTGACGAAGACGTTATACCAATCCAGACCCCAAGTCATTCTGGTAGAGAATCCTCTTTCTGGACCATCAATTTCATTAACGATTTCATCATCAACGATTGATGTGATTTCTTGATATGTCAATTGAAAAATCTTTTGCTCTTCTATGGCATATATTTTGTAACCACCATCTTGCTTTAATGTTGTTTGGTGGGTACTACACCCAGTCAAAAAAGCAAAAAAGACTAGAGTCGTTAACCTCATGTAATGCTCTCCATTGGCATGTAACGCTTACATAATGGGCCGGAGCGTAGCGACGGTCCAGCCCACAATTTCTTTTGTGGGCGATCATTGATGTACTTGTTATATTTATTGTCTAAAATACGTTTCATCAAAGTCTATTTCTGTTGGCCTAATGGAGCCATCAATATAGACACCCCAGTTTAGTGAGTCGCCATCTACACGAATAAGGTCAGCAACTTGAAGCGTTTGATCTTCTATTTTTAGAATGACATCGAACTCGATGGCTTCAGGACCGCCAGCGGTAATAACTGTATTTCCAAGTGTAAAAGTACCACTGCCACTAACTTCTATATCAGGCTGACCAGTGCACAATGAATTTGAGTAAACTTCCAAACTTGCGGTTAGACTGTAACCATTAAATATATAAGACTCGAGATTATAATCGCCATATTCTTCATCGTAATAGCAGGAAGCAGACCAAAGACCATTTATTCCGAGCGGGTCTGGCGTATCATTACCCCCACTACTGCAGGCGGCTAAAAATATTACTGCCAAACATACGATAGAACTTCCAATTTTCATTACTACTCCCTAAATATAACGCTTTTATAAACGGCGCGCGTGTCTTTGCGCGTCCAGTGTAGCCCACGTTCCTTCGTGGGCGGAACGAGGTTTGATAAACTTGTTAAGTGATTTAATGCAGTGCATTTAATTTAACTACACTATCATCGAAGGTGCTTACCGGAATTAAGAAAGCCAGGCCCGTACTAGTTTGTTTATAGCGAACGTAAACTTCGCCAGCTTTGTAAGAATATAGCTGTAATGATCTTGCCTCATAGACTGTTACACCACCATTATTTTGAGTTTCATTTTTGATATCGATGGCAAGAATACCCTTTGAGCAAGACCAGTCAGGACGTAGTATTTGTGATGAATTAACTACAGATTCATTTTTGTACCCAGTGAACAATAGTTCATTAGCGGATGCATTTATTTCAAATTGATCGTATTGACGAAGTTGCCAAAAACCAAGGCTATTGTAATGTGAATAGTTTTCGAAGTTTAAGGTGTATTTACCAGACAAAGAGGTACAGCTTTGGTTTCCGATAACCAAGCTTTCGTTTGGTTTATATTGTTGAAAACCACAACCTGCTAGTAGTCCAATTATTATCGTTAGAATTATATTTTTCATATGGTCACTTAACGCTTTTATAAACGGCGCACGGCTCTATCGTGCGTCCAACGTAGGCCACGTGTTTTTGTGGCCGGAGTGATGTTTGATGAACTGGTTAGATGTTTTAGAACACCCAACTACACCAAACACCACGTTAAAACCTTTGTACTTGCCCAGAGACAAAAACACCCTAGATGGCGACTTTACCGGACTCCCTAGGAACACACCACCAACGAAACCTCTACAAATTAAAATGTACCTGAGAAGCTTAAACAGCGGA
>NZ_LWEY01001143.1:0-1885 GCF_001634935.1 Oleiphilus sp. HI0043
CAAAAGATCAAGCAGCGGCTGTGGTGCAATCACCGAAGGCGTTAGGTTGGCAATGAGCTAGCAGTACATTGATCCACGAGCATAGACTGAAGACAGGCACCACGACGTAATAAGTAAGGTNGGATAGGTTAACGCGTCGCGTTAGCAACCCACGAATACCAGCATGATCACCGTCGAAATTACTTGCTTCATCTGATGCGTTGACGCTTCCCTAACGGGAAGAATGTTAATTAAAAAGAAAGGCTCTGGCCGAGGTTCCGGCAGGATTTTGTGCGGGCCTCTTGACGTGGGGAGTCATACCAACGCCTTGCTAAGCGGTTGTGGTGAATTGGCGGTTTGTTTGCGGCTCTTTGCAAACAAGATGACAATTTACCACAATCCGACTTGAGCAACTTGTTAGCTGAACAAATTTTGGTATTACTCATAATGTGTCCACATACGCAGAACTTTTATGACTTTTTGCTCTTCATAAACTTGGTAAACAATCCGGTGCTGGATGTTAACACGTCGTGAAATTGCACCAGATAAATCACCAACCAATTTTTCAAATGGTGGTGGTGTTTGAAACGGATTCTCTTCGATAACTTGCAGCAAATATTTTGCTTTACTTTTGAGACCTGAGGAAGCAAGTTTCTTTGCATCTTTTTGAGCTTGCTTGGTATATACGAGTTCCCAACTCACCAATCAAGCTCCTTAGAACAATCTTCAATAGGTTCTGCCATTCCTTCTTTAATGCTTTCTCTCATACCCGGAACAGTTAAAAGATAAAGGGTTTCTTGAATTGACTCCCAGTCTTCACTGGAGACTAATACAGCGCTATTTCTTTTGCCTGAAATAGTTATTGGCTGATGAGTCTCTGAAGTTTGATCTAAAAGCCGGTATAAGTTTGCCCTGGCTTCACTTGCCGTAAGAATATTCATCTTTATTCTCCTGAACAGAAAATAATATCGTACGCTTAAACGTACGAAGTGGCAAGATTATTTTTACAGCTAACGCCGCAATAAAGGGCCGGAGCGCAGCGACGGTCCAGCCCACATGTTTTTGTGGGCGATCTTTGATTGCCTTGTTATATTTTACGGCCTACAATAAGACCTAATTAACGACCACTTTATAGTACTGGTGATTTTATGACAACCCGAATATTAACAGAAGCTGCCGCTAGTATTAGCGAATTAAAGGCTAACCCAATGAAAGTTGCTTTAAGTGCTGATGGCAAACCAATTGCGGTACTTAATAGAAATGAACCTGCTTTTTACTGCGTGCCTGCCGAAGCCTATGAGTACTTAATGGACCGCGTTGAGGACCTTGAGTTAATAGCTCTTGCTGAACAACGAAAAAATGAGAAAAGCGTTAAGGTTAACTTAAATGACTTATGAGCTTGAGTTTAAAAAGTCTGCACTTAAAGAATGGAATAAACTTGGCGCTACTATAAAAGAGCAATTTAAAAAAAAGCTAACCGAAATATTAGAAGGCCCGAGAATACCAAGTGCAAAACTTTCTGGGGCAAATGACCTATACAAGATAAAACTTAGACAAGCTGGTTACCGTTTAGTTTATGAAGTAAACGACGAAATAATTACTGTGACAGTGATTTCAGTTGGTAAGCGTGAACGTGGTGATGTTTATAAAACGGCAATGAAACGAACCAACTAAAAATTATAACGCTTTTATAAACGGCGCACGGCTCTATCGTGCGTCCAACGCAGGCCACGTGTTTTTGTGGCCGGAGTGATGTTTGATGAACTGGTTAGATTTTTTAGAACACCTAACTAGCGCAACACCACGTTGTGTAGCCGCAGGCGAAACCTAAGCTTTTGACCTGAGACTAGAATACCTAAAGTGATAACTTTACCGGATTCCATAGGAACACACCACCGACGAAATC
>NZ_LWEY01001144.1:0-707 GCF_001634935.1 Oleiphilus sp. HI0043
GGCCTTCGTAGTGATCAATATCATTTGGCTTGCCGTCTGAAACAATCAACATGAGGCGCTTTTGAGTTGCTTGTGTTTTTAACACTTCAGTTGATTGACGAATACCTGCGCCCATTCGCGTATAAAATCCCGGCTTGATTTCAAGAATTCGGCCACGTGCGGCATCGCCATAAGGTTCAGAGAAGTTTTTTAACAGGTTATATCGAACTTGTTTGTTCTTGATGGAGGAAAATCCATAGATTGCAAAAGGGTCCCCTGCACTGCTCAAGGCTTCGGCAAACAAGGTGATACTATCTCGAATAATATCTATCACACGCTGATTTGAGTTGATTCCCGAATCAGTCGACATAGATAAATCCGCTAATAACAAGCAGGAAATATCTCGTTGGCTTTCTTTACGGTGCTTATAAAAGTTGTCATTGCCTGTATTAGTATCAGGCTCAACAATAGATTCGATACAGGCATCCAGATCCAGCTCGCTACCTAAAGGCTGACGGCGAAGCCAATGCTGTTGAAATTTCAAAGCGCTGAATCGATGCCTGAGCTGGTTTGCAGTTTTAGTTAAGTGACCAGGAACGCCACTTGGCTCGGCGTCATCCGCTAGCATGGGCTGCAATAAACAAAAGTCTTCAATATAGACAGACTTTCTGTAATCCCATTCACGAAGGCGTATGCCATCACCAATGGCTAAATCATCGTTATGCGGG
>NZ_LWEY01001145.1:0-69133 GCF_001634935.1 Oleiphilus sp. HI0043
ATAAAGTCTGCGGTGTTGCCCAATTGGTCGTCATCGCTACAGGAAAAGATACCAGCACCAAAGCATAACCCACCATTGCCGGGTTAAAGGGGTTATACCCCATTCCTCCGTATAAGTGCTTGGCAAAAACAATAGCAAATGCTGTCGCTACCAAAGATACCCACCAAGGCGCAAAAGGAGGCAGAGCAATCCCCAGCAACACTGCTGTTACAAGCGCACTGTAGTCGTTAAGGTAAAACATAACAGGGCGCTTACGAATCTTCAGAATCAAGATTTCGCAAACAATCGCCACCACGCTGCACCAAAGAACATTGTGCAAGTTGCCCCAGCCGAAAAAAATCGTCTGTGCAATCAGGCCGGGAATAGTCAAGCCGATGACCCAGCGCATCATGTTTGCAGTTCGATTAGAACCTTTCGCATGCGGTGAAGTGAGCGTCAACAATGCCATCTTAGTTACCATTCTCTTGTGATTTCTGCACATCGCCTACTTTAGCGCGCGCACTATTCAGTTCATCTTGAGCGACTTTTACCCGCTGCTTGTTTTTATCAACGGCACGGGTTAATTTCTCGACTTGCTCTGGTTGAGCATTTGCTAAAGCGTCTTCCATCTTCATTAGCTTTGATTCCGCCTTTTCCACAGCTAGACTCAAAGCATCCAGATCAGGCAGTTCTTCCTTTTCACTTTCTTGTGAGCCTGACTGAGTCGAAGCTAATGCCTGTTGTGCCTCCTCGAATGCCTGTTTGGCTTGCTCAACACGCACTTTGTTCTTGTCGACAGCACGGGTTAGTTTCTCTACCTGCTCGGGCTGAGCATTTGCAAGTGCATCTTGCATTTTTGCCAACTTAGATTCGGCTTTCTCAAATGCTAGCTGCAACTCATCTACAGCAGCTTGATCTATGCCCTTAGCCTCACCCGCTTCTTCACTTTGCATCGCAGGTTCTGAGTTTGCTTTTTCCCAGGCTTGCTTAGCCTGGTTAACTCGCATTTGGTTCTTTTCTACAGCTCGGGTTAATTTCTCTACTTGCTCAGGATTATTTTCTTTTGCCGATTCAAGTGCATCGAGCATCTTATCCAGTTTCGATTGCGCCTTATCCCAGGCAGTTTTTAACTCTTCCGGGCTTTGCTCTATTGCTTCTGCAACTTCCTTAGCTTTCTTTGCTTCCGCTCTAGCCAAAGCTTCCGCAACCGCCGCTTTCTTGGCATCTATCTCTGGCGCTTTCTCTGGGGCCGCAGCAGCCTGAGCCTTTTTCTCTGCTTGCGCTTTCGCAGCGGCTTCGGCTCTGGCTTTACGCTTCGCCGCTTTTTCAGCCGCTTCACGATCGAGACGCTCTTGACGTGCTTCAAAACGCTCGCGCGCCTGATCCGACTTCAACTGATCAGCGCGCTGCTGCTTAATTTCACCTTTAGCATGACGATAATACTGAACAAGAGGAATCGAACTTGGGCAAACAAAGGAACAAGCACCACACTCAATACAATCGAACAAATTGTGATGCTCTGCCTTTTCATATTCCTGCCCGCGCGCAAACCAATACAGCTGCTGAGGCAAAAGCTCTGCAGGGCAGGCTTCAGCACACAAGCCACAACGAATACAGGCTTGAGCCGGCTCAGGCAAAGGCATTTCTTTTAGATCAGGAGCCAGAATACAGTTAGTGGTTTTCACGACGGGCACATCAGTATCTACTAGATTGAAGCCCATCATCGGACCACCCATTATCAGGCGTTCGTATTTGGCCGGCTTGTAATCATACTGACTCAATAGCCAACTAATCGGCGTCCCCAGAAGCACTTCGACATTGCCACGTTTGCCTATTTGCTGCCCGGTTAAGGTCGTAATCCGTGAAATAAGCGGCTCACCAAAGCGCACGGCACGATACATTGCAACGACTGTACCTACGTTGTGACAAACCACACCAATATCCGCAGGAATCTTAGCACTCGGCACTTCCTTCCCGGTAAGGATTTTTATCAGCTGTTTTTCACCACCGGAGGGGTACTTGGTTGGCACAACACAAACTTCAATGGTGCAGTTGCCGGTTTCAATACTCGCCAAAGCTTGCTGAAGAGAACGAATCGCTTCAGGTTTATTATCCTCAATACCAATCAAACACTCTTTCGGCTGAAGCACTTTGATCAGCAATCGAAGCCCTTCAACAAGTTGATCAGCCCGCTCACGCATCAATCTGTCGTCTGAGGTAATGTAGGGTTCACACTCTGCCGCATTCAGAATAAGCGTAGAAATGTCTGCACCTTTTGGAGGGTTAAGCTTCACATCACTTGGGAAACCAGCTCCGCCCATTCCGGCAATCCCTGCAGCACGAACTTTCGCTCTTATTGTGTCAGCATCCAGAGATAAGTAATCCTCACTCGCATCCAATTCACACCACTGGTCCTGGCCGTCTGTCTTCAAGGTAATACATAAATCTGAATTACCAGAAGGGTGCGCCACAACTTGCTCAGCAATACTTTCTACCACACCTGAGCTGGGTGCATGCAAGCCGACACTGATATAACCGTCTGCTTCAGCCAATAACTGGCCTTTTTTTACTTGTTGACCCACTTCAACCAAGACCTTGGAGGCTTGACCAATATGTTGCTGTAAAGGTAAAACAAGTAGTGGCGGAATGCCCGCCTCAGTAATCGCTGTCTCGCTCGATAGCGACTTCATTTCCGCCGGGTGAATACCACCATGAAAGTCTGATAAGGAACGTCCACTCGTGGCAATGATCTGTGTATTGTTCTGTGTCATGGCACTCATACAGACTGCACCTCCACAGGCTGAGACTTATCCGTAGCAATAATATGTACAGGCTTGGGTAAGTCCCAATGCCATGCTGATAGCCCCTTATCTACTGGCACCATATCGATACAATCTACCGGGCAAGGCTCTACACACAAATCACACCCAGTACATTCAGATTCAATAACTGTATGCATGTGCTTAGCCGCCCCTAAAATCGCATCGATAGGACACGCCTGGATACACTTAGTGCAGCCTATGCACTCATCTTCACGAATTACTGCGACCTGCTTGGCTTTTTCTTCACCGTGCTCAGCATCCAAGGCCATCGGTTCAACGTCTAATAAATCGGCCAGGGCCTGAATAGTCGCTTCGCCACCGGGAGGACATTTGTTGATATCTTCGCCCGCAGCAATACCCTCAGCATAAGGTCGGCAACCTGGGTGACCACATTGGCCACATTGAGTCTGAGGTAATAAACCGTCGATCTGATCAACGATTGGGTTGCCATCAACTTTAAACCTGACGGAAGCAAAACCCAGTAATGCGCCAAAAACAACAGCTAGCGCTAATAGCGCGACAATGGCGGTAATAACAATACTCATCTAGATATTCACCAAACCAGTAAAGCCCATAAAAGCGAGAGACATCAGCCCCGCCGTGATCATACCAATAGCTGAACCTTTAAAAGGCGTTGGCACATCAGCCACAGCAATACGTTCTCGCATTGCTGAAAATAGGATGAGCACTAAGGAAAAACCAAGCGCGGCACCAAAGCCATACATAATCGACTCAACAAAGCCGTTCTGCTTTTTAATGTTTAACAGCGCCACACCCAATACTGCACAGTTAGTGGTAATCAGCGGCAGAAAGATCCCAAGTACTCGATAGAGTAAGGGGCTGGTTTTACGAACAACCATCTCGGTAAACTGCACGACCACAGCAATCACCAAAATAAAGGTAATGGTCTGCAAGTACTCCAAACCTAGCGGCTGTAATAAGTAGGTAAAGGCCAAATAACTGCATACTGAAGACAGAGTCAGGACGAAGGTTGTCGCCAAGGACATCCCCATCGCTGTTTCCAGCTTGTTGGATACCCCCATAAACGGGCATAACCCCAGAAACTGAACCAGTACAAAGTTATTCACCAGAATCGTACTGACAAGAATTAGCAAATATTCAGTCATTCATTTCTCTCTAAAATTGAGACCCGTTATTATCCTTTTTAGTGCCACAAACCCAACTACATGATTCTCATGCCTGGCTGTGCACCGGAATGAGGCTCAAGCAACCAGATATCTTTGCCACCAGGGCCTGCAGCCAATACCATGCCTTCCGACATACCAAACTTCATCTTACGAGGTTTAAGGTTCGCTACCATAACCGTTAGCTTGCCAATCAAATCTTCTGGCTGATAAGCCGACTTGATACCAGAGAATACTTGCTTTTGCTCTGTTCCCAAATCCAAAGTAAGTTTCAGTAGCTTTTTAGCCCCTTCAACATGCTCTGCGTTCTTAATCAATGCAACGCGTAAATCCACTTTGGCAAAATCATCAAACTCAATTTCTGGCGCAATTGCCTCACCACCAGGCAAATCACTTTCTTCAACTGGCTTCTCTTCTTTCTTTCCTAGCTGCATTTCTGCCGCCGCAGCTTCTTTAGAAGCTTCAACCATCTTATTGACCTTATCCATTTCGACACGCGTCATCATCGGCTTAAACTTGTTGATTTGATGATCTAACAATAGCTCGGTACGCGCATCCCAGTTCAATTCAATGTTTAAGAAGCCTTGCGCCTTTTCAGTCATACCCGGTAGCACTGGCGCTAAATAGGTCATCAGCTGGCGGAACATATTGATACCATTGGAGCAAATTTGCTGTAGCTCAGCTTCTTTGCCTTCTTCCTTGGCAATCACCCAAGGTGCCTTTTCATCGATATACTGATTTGCCAGGTCAGCAAGCTCCATAATCTTACGAATCGCCTTACCAAACTCTCGACCTTCGTAGAAAGCTGCAATCTCGTCACCTGCATAGATAAACTTCTGAAGCAGCTCGGTTTCTTCACAACTCGCTGCTAACTTGCCATCAAAACGCTTAGTAATAAAACCGGCACAACGGCTGGCAATATTCACAACCTTACCGACCAAGTCAGAATTAACACGTTGCGCAAAATCTTCCAGATTCAAGTCCAGATCATCGACCGCATTAGTCAATTTGGCCGCAAAGTAATAACGCAGGTATTCAGGGTTTAGGTGCTCTAAATAAGTACGCGCTTTAATAAATGTGCCTCGTGACTTGGACATCTTCTTACCATTTACGGTAACGAAGCCATGAGCATGCACCGCATTCGGTGTACGATAACCCGCGCAGCTCAGCATTGCTGGCCAAAATAAAGCATGGAAATTAACGATATCTTTACCGATAAAATGATAAAGCTCGGTATCTGAACCTGCCTTCCAATATTCGTCGAAGTCCAAACCCTCTGTCTTATCACACAAATTTTTGAAACTCGCCATATAACCGATCGGCGCATCCAGCCATACGTAGAAGAATTTACCTGGCTGATTTGGAATCTCGAAACCGAAGTAAGGCGCATCGCGGCTGATATCCCATTCTTGCAGACCTGAATCCAACCACTCCGCTAGCTTGTTAGCAATTTGTGGCTGTAAGGCACCACTACGCGTCCACTCTTTAAGGAAGTCCGAAAAATCAGGTAATTTGAAAAAGAAGTGTTCAGATTCTTTTTCAATCGGTGTCGCACCGGAGATTACTGACTTAGGGTCAATCAGCTCCATCGGCATATAGGTCGCTGCACAGACTTCGCAGTTATCACCGTACTGATCTTCTGCCTTACATTTAGGGCAAGTACCTTTTACGTAGCGATCAGCGAGAAATAGATTCTTCTCAGGGTCAAAAGCCTGGGTAATGCTACGCGTGGCAATCTTGCCGTTAGCGGCACACGCCTCGTAGATAGAAGAAGAAAGAGCTTTATTTTCTTCGGAGTGGGTGGAGTGATAGTTATCAAAATGAATCTGGAAATCAGCAAAGTCCTGCTGATGCTCCGCTTTTGTTTTATCTATCAGCTGCTCTGGCGTGATGCCTTCCTTCTCGGCACGCAGCATAATGGCTGTACCGTGTGCATCATCTGCACAAACATAGGTACATTGCTCACCACGTGATTTCTGGAAACGAGTCCAGATATCGGTCTGAATATATTCCAACAAATGACCCAGGTGAATCGGGCCGTTAGCGTAAGGAAGGGCACTGGTTACCAGAATTTTTCGCACTGAATTCTCTTCTCTTGTAGATAAACAATTGCCCACGTAAGTTGGAAATAAGAACTCACTGGACAATCAAAACAATTCGGGAGTAAAAACCGCGCTATCATACCTATCTATTGGACATTTTTCATCCTGATATCGTGGTAAAGTTTGTTTCCAAACCAGGACGCTTAAGATTATATCCTCAAGAGACAGAAATTAGCCCTGCCCTTTCGTGCTATTTATTCTTTATAATGCGCCTTTCTTTCAAGAACCTTAGCAATGGTAGCAACATGTCATCAGTTAATCAGCGCGAGCTAGAAGATGCGATTAAAGGCTTTAATGACCCTTATCTAAACAAAGATTTGTTTTCCTTGGAGGCCATCAAGTCCCTTACTTACGACAATAAGCAAGTAAAGCTCGATATTGAAATGCCTTACGCCTGCAAAGGTACTTTAGGCGCAATGCAGCAGATACTTACGAGCAACCTGGAGTTTGTTGATGGCGTCGAAAGTGTCGATATATCTGTCTCTTTCAAAATAAAGGCGCATAAAGCGCAAGGCCAGGTTCCTGCTTTCGAACGCGTCAAAAACGTCATTGTGGTAGCGTCTGGCAAAGGTGGTGTTGGTAAAAGCACCAGTTCAGTTAACCTGGCACTGGCACTCGCTCAAGAGGGCGCAACTGTTGGTATTCTTGATGCTGATATTTACGGCCCAAGCGTAGGTATGATGCTGGGCATTCCAGAAGGCCAACGCCCTGAAACTGAAGAAGAAAAGTTCTTTGTGCCTATCGAGGCTCATGGCATACAGGCAATGTCGATGGCCTTTCTTGTAGATAATAACACCCCCATGGTTTGGCGCGGCCCCAAAGTTAGCGGTGCTTTGATGCAACTAGCCACGCAAAGCCTATGGAACAACCTGGACTACCTGATTATCGATATGCCACCAGGCACGGGTGACATCCAACTCACCTTGGCGCAGAAAATCCCTGTAACCGGCTCCGTTATTGTCACCACACCTCAAGATATTGCCTTGCTTGACTGCAAAAAAGGCATCGAGATGTTCCGCAAAGTAGACATTGATGTACTCGGCGTAATCGAGAACATGAGCACTCACATTTGTAGTGAATGCGGCCACCATGAACCCTTGTTTGGTGAAGGTGGCGGTGCACGTATCGCACAGACTTATCAGACCGAAGTACTTGGGGAGATGCCCTTACACAAAACCATTCGTGAACAAACCGATGCAGGCCAACCAACCGTTGTGGCAGAGCCTGATAGCGAAGTGTCTCACTTATATAGGGATATAGCGCGCAAGGTTTCGGCAGCAATTTCGCAGAAAGCACTCGACCCAAAACGAGCCTTCCCGAATATTGTTGTTAGCCGGGGCTAATCACCAAGAAACAGCAACTAAGACAATAGACACTTAATTTTATATCAGGATACCTCCTATGCAATGGCTTAATGACGCTGCTCAAGCAATTAATCTGGAAGCCCAAACAGCGGCAAGTACTCGTCAGGGGCAACTAACCAAGCCACCCGGTTCATTAGGCCAGCTGGAATCGCTAGCAATCAAATTTGCTGGCTTACAAGGCAAGGAAGTACCCACTATAGACAAGATCATGATCCGTATTTTTGCTGCAGACCACGGTGTTGTTGATGAAGGTGTTTCGGCCTTCCCTCAAATCGTGACAGGTGAGATGGTAAAAAACTTTGCCGCTGGCGGTGCCGCGATTACCGTATTAGCTCGCCAATTGAATGCTGATTTCGGCGTAATTAACCTAGGCACAGTCAATGAACTCGCTCCCTTAGATAGCGTGACTGACCAGCGTATTACTGCCGGCACCGCGAACTTCTGCCAGCAAAGCGCGATGAGCGAGGAACAACTAAGCCAAGCACTAGAAGCCGGGGCTCAATCAGCATCACAAGCAAAAGAGTTGGGTATCGAGCTGTTTATTGGTGGTGAGATGGGCATAGGTAATACCACCAGCGCTTCCGCTTTAACAGCAGGCTTGACTGACTTACCTGTGGAGCAGCTCATCGGAAGAGGAACGGGTATTGATGACGAAGGTATCCAGCGAAAGCTCAAGGCTGTACAACAAGGCTTAGACCTTCACAAAACCAGTGATACGACAGCAAGCGAACTATTGGCCAAGCTTGGCGGCTTTGAAATTGCCGGACTGGTTGGCGCCTATATTCGCTGCGCTCAACTGGGTATTAGCGTTTTGGTAGACGGTTTTATCAGCTCGGCAGCAGCCTTAGTAGCAACGCGAATTAACCCCTCTATTCGTCCCTGGTTGTTTTTCTCTCACTGTTCAGAAGAAGCCGGTCATAAACACCTATTGCAAACACTTGAAGCCGAACCCTTGCTGAGTCTAGGTATGCGGCTGGGCGAAGCTAGTGGTGCCGCCGTCGCTGCGCCCCTCTTACAGTCTGCCTGTCTGCTTCATGCCCAAATGGCAACCTTTGATCAGGCTGGCGTCAGTCAGTAATTTGAGCTGCCATAATCGCCTGCTACACACGGAGCATTTTTTGTGAGCCAACGAGAAACACCCGCTGCTAATCAAATTAAAGCGGCGATCATTGCCCTTCAATTCTTGAGTGCAATCCCTGTTGGCCAGCAATCTGCTCCGACTGAGAAAGAGATAGGCGCATCACTCAGCTGGTATCCACTTGTTGGTCTATTGCTGGGTATAATCTTGTGCTCAGCATCATTACTTTTGAGCTTTGTTTTTCCAACACTTCTAAGTGCGGCTCTAATCTTAACGCTATGGGTAGTGCTTACCGGCGCTCTACATCTCGACGGTTTTGCCGACAGTGCTGATGCCTGGATGGGTGGGCTTGGCTCAAAAGAAAGAACTCTGCGACTTCTGAAAGATCCAACATCTGGCCCAATTGCTATTGCAGCGACTGTTTTATTAATGCTTTTGAAGCTCTTAACTATTGAGCTAATCATCAATCAGGATATTTGGCTGCTTATCTGGCCCCTGGTATTTGCTCGCATCAGCGCCAGCCTGCTATTTGTTACCACACCCTATGCACGAAAAAGCGGTTTAGGAAGTGCAATTGCCGAGCACAAGCAAGATCACCAAGTTTGGCTTGGTTCTATCATCCTCATGCTCGCTTCCTGCTACTTTCTAGGCTGGGCAGTCATCATCCCCCTGCTATTCGTAAGCTGCTTAAGTTTCTACTACTTGCGCTCTCGCATGATGAAGCGGCTTAAAGGGTGCACAGGTGATACAGCCGGCGCCATGATCGAGATACTCGAATGCATCACCCTGCTAGTTCTCGTTGCCTGCCAATAAATATAACAAGGAAATAACACATGTACTTTTCAATTTGCCTCTTATTGGCCTTGTTCCTCGATAAGGTCTTTGGCGAAGCCAAGCACTTTCATCCTCTCGTTGGCTTTGGCAATCTCGCCACCGACCTTGAGCACAAGTTAAATAGCGGGTCCGGCAAACGGCTTAAAGGCATCATTGCACTGACATTCCTATTAGTGCCTACCGTTCTACTCGCTTTCTATTTGGAGTTACTTACACTCAGCGAACCGATCGCTCACGTCGCCTTTGCCTCGTTCGTCTTATATACAGCGCTAGGTTGGCAAAGCCTCAAAGAACATGCTGAAGCGATTATTGAACCTTTAACCAAAAGGCATCTAGGTGAAGCTCGGAAGAAAGTCGCTCGAATTGTTAGTCGTGACACCAAGCATTTAACGCCCGAAGACGTCGCAAGCGCCAGTACAGAGTCTGTACTCGAAAATGGTGCTGACGCAATCTTTAGCACTATTTTCTGGTTTATTGTTGGCGGCATACCGGGCGTTGTTCTTTTCCGCCTGGTGAATACTCTCGATGCTATGTGGGGCTATAAGAACACTCGCTACAAGGACTTCGGGTGGGCTGCTGCTCGCCTTGATGATGTAATGAACTACCTTCCGGCTCGACTGACTGCACTTAGTTATGCGCTATGCGGGCAAACACGCAGCGCTTTTCAATGCTGGAAAACACAAGGTAAATTATGGAAGAGCCCCAATGCAGGCCCAGTCATGGCTGCTGGAGCTGGTGCACTTGAATTAAAACTAGGCGGTAGCGCCTGCTATGACGAAACACTTGAACAGCGATCTACGCTTGGCCCTAAACATGGTCAAGCGGCTTGTGCGCAAAGCATTCAAGAAGCGCTCAAGCTGATTAAACGCAGTCTAATTCTTTGGTGTGCTGCACTTATTTTTCTTGAAGGCTACTTCTTTCTGATTCGTTTCTATTAGGCCCCCAGGATGACAACGCAACAAACACATATTGTCCATGGTGGCGACTTAGTCAGCGCCTCGATTCGCTATAACATTCCCGAATCAGATTGGGTGGATCTGTCAACCGGCCTTAACCCGATCACTTATCCTTGCGATGACATTCCGGCAACCGTATTCTCTAGATTGCCTTACCCTAGCCCGGAATTCAGGAAAACAGTCGAAGGCTATTATGGCCCGCATGCCTACCGCTCACTTGCTGGTACTCAAGAGATTATTCAACAACTGCCTTTGCTATTAGCAGATCTTCCTGTGATCTTGCCGTCCCTGGGTTACCAAGAGCATCAGTGTGCGTGGACAAACAAAGGCGCTGAGATTAGTTTTTACGATGCCTGCATCTTATCCAAAGCTGACGCCATGATTGAGCGGCTGATTGAAGCTAACTCACAACAGCATTTACTTATTATCAACCCGAATAATCCAAGCGGGCTCATGATTCCTCTAGAGAGCCTGTTCTCCTGGGCTGCCATGCTCGGAACTGACGCAATGCTGATCGTGGACGAAGCATTTATCGATCTAACACCTAAAGCCAGCCTACTCTCACGCCCACCCCTGCCCGATAACATTTTAGTACTGAGATCTTGCGGCAAATTCTTCGGCTTAGGCGGTATTCGGGCCGGCTTCATATTTGGCTCACCTAAAAGTCTCTCTCGCATACAGTTTCCGAGCAACCCTTGGCCACTCAACGGCCCAGCTATGCACATATTAAGCAAGGCCCTGCCCGATCGATACTGGCAACATGCCAGCCGAAAGCGCATCCAAAAGAGCGCCCAAGAAATCCAAAGCTTATTTGCGCCCTTGGTTCACAACAAAGCGCTCAAACTATTAGCTGATAGAGGCCTGTTTATTAGCTTCCAAGGTAGCCCATCTTATCTCAGCGAACTCTATGAGTTCTTCGCAAAAGCAGGTATTCTCTTGCGCCTTATATCTGTGAACAACGATTTTGCCATGCTACGAGTCGGCCTTGTTGATCATTTGGATAAAACGAGCATTGAACGAATCCGGCAGTGTGTTGCCCAAGTTGCCAGCAAAAATGCCTTTGATTCGTTTATAAAAACCAGGCCTCGAAGGTCAATTTCTGAGCGTAACAAATAGAGTATTTTTTCAATGTCCGCCGAAGACCAGACTGTAAACTTTACGCACGATGAACGCGAAGCGCTCTATAAAACCATTTTTAATCGACGTGATGTCAGAGGAGAATTCAAGCCCGACCCGATTCCGGATGAGGTCTTGGCCCGCATATTGAAAGCCGCACATCATGCGCCCTCGGTTGGCTTTATGCAGCCCTGGAACTTTATGTTAGTTCGCTCAAAAACAGTTCGACAACAAGTACAAGAGGCTTTTACTGATGCCAATAACGAAGCAATGGAAATGTTTCCGGACAACAAGAAGCCCCTGTATCAGTCTCTGAAGCTCGAAGGAATTTTAGACTCACCGCTTAACCTTGTCGTCACCTGTGACCGTCAACGCGGCGGCCCTGTTGTGCTAGGCCGCACACATATAAAAAGCATGGACTTAAACAGCACCGTCTGTGCCGTTCAGAACTTATGGCTGGCAGCACGCGCTGAGAATGTAGGTATTGGCTGGGTTAGTATCTTTGATCAGGACAGAGTAAAAGCAATTTTAGGCATTCCCGAACATGTCGTACCTGTCGCCTACCTATGTATGGGCTATGTCTCTGAATTTAAAGTGAAGCCCGAACTCGAAAGCAAGGGGTGGCGAGAACGTCTGCCATTGGAGGACTTAATCTACTTTGATCAATGGCAGCAACAAAACCGTGACGACAGTCTAATAAAAGTTATCTCTGACCAGCCCGAAGTTTAATTATACAGCGACCTGAGGTGGCAAAACGTAGTAATAAACACTGAAGAAATGACAAATACTGCCCCCCAGTACAAACAGATGCCAGATTGCATGGTTATAGGGAATTCGTTCGACCAAATAGAAGACAACACCAAGAGTATAGATTATTCCGCCCAAAGCGAGTAAAAACACTCCTCCTTCCGGTACTGATGCGAGCAAATCCTCAGCACTTAGAATCACCAACCAACCCATAAGCAGATAGCTCGCGACGCGCAAAAGTGAAAACCGATGCTTGAAACGTATTTTCAAGAAGATACCGAAAAATGCAATGCCCCAAACAAGGGCTAATAAGCCCCAACCACCGACTTCTCTCATACTCACCATGAGGTAGGGTGTATAAGAACCTGCAATCAGGAGGTAAATAGCACAGTGATCGAACATCTTCAGCTTATCTTTTTTAACCGGGCATCGCTCGGCATGATAAAGCGTCGAAGCTAAGTATAAAGCCGTTAGACTCAAGCCAAATATACTAAAACTGGCGACTCTCCATACATCATCCATTGGAATTGCAGCGATTAACAAGACAAATAAACCCGCAATGCTTAATAGCACACCTAGCCCGTGAGTTAAGGTATTTAGCAACTCGTCTAAACTATGTTCCAGGGTTTCCACCCGCTTATTATCAACTGGCTGATCGCCCGTTTTGTCCACCACTTTGCTCATAATCACAACTTGCGCCTCAAATTTAAGTGCACACATGTTAGCTGAAGTTGGACAGAATAAGTAGTCTATTTTTTAACCATAGTTAAGTCTGACCCTGCATAGTGACTACTAACTTACGTGAACCAGCTTGATTTCTATGCTCCCCAAGATAAATCCCTTGCCACGCACCCATCGAGAACCTTCCCGAGTTAATCGGAATAGTTAAAGAGCAGCCTAGCAGCGAGGCTTTGATATGAGCGGGCATATCGTCAGAACCCTCGAGTATATGATCATAATAGGGTGCATTTTCCGGCACAAACTTATTAAAGTGCTTTTCCATATCACTGCGGACATCCGGGTCTGCATTTTCATTTAATGTGAGTGATGCTGAGGTATGTTGAATAAACAGGTTCGCTAGACCTATTGAAATCGTATTGAGCTCAGGTAAGGCTTGCTCAATTTCCCGAGTGATCAGATGAAAACCGCGGGAGCGGGCTTGAAGCTCAAGTTCTTTTTGTAGCCATACTGTGCTCATCGTTAAAGTCGCGCCCTCTTGATTCAAATTAACTAAACAATGTAAGCCTGGGGTTCTCCCTCGGCAAATCTTCTAATATTTGCGGCAGCTTTGTCCAACAAGCGCTGACGCGCCTCTTTACTCGCCCAAGCACAATGAGGGGTAACAATTAAGTTTGGAATTTCTCTATCCAGTAGTACATTTCCACCCTTAGGCGGTTCAACGGATAAGACATCTGTTGCTGCGCCGGCCAAGCGGCGTTCTTTCAATGCCTCGGCCAAAGCGTTTTCATCCACAATGCCACCTCGAGCAAGATTTAATAAATAGGCCGAAGGCTTCATTTTAGACAGGGCATTGGCATCGATTAGATTTGTAGTTTCATCACTCAGCAGGCAATGAATAGATAAGACATCAACTTGCGGCAATAGCTCTTCCAAAGCCAAGCGAGGATAGCCATCAACACTTTCCAAGCTTTGACCGGAACGAGCTGCCAGTATAACCTTCATGCCAAAGCCTTCGGCCATTTTTGCAACACCCTGTCCAAGGTCACCATAACCGAGCAGGCCAAGCGTCTTGCCTTCCAGTTCAACAATAGGGTAGTCCATCAAACAAAAAATCGGACTTGTACACCAGCGTCCATCTTGAACATCTTTAGCGTAATCCAATAAACGGTTTGTTAGTGCCAGCAACAAAGAAAAGGTATGCTGAACAATAGCCGGGCGCCCATACTGTGTGACATTACAGACCCTAACACCGGCCTCTTTAGCCGCTTGCAAGTCAATATTGTTCGTCCCTGTCGCCGTAACGGCTATCAGCTTTAGGCTGGGGTTACTTGTTATTTCTTTCTTCCCCAATAGCACTTTATTGACAACGACCACCTCAAAGCCTTTTATTCGTTCACAGACATTCGCTGATTCCGTCGTATCATAAGATTGATATTGGCTAAATGAAGACTCGATATC
The DNA here is from genome assembly GCF_001634935.1 of Oleiphilus sp. HI0043. Classification (NCBI taxonomy): domain Bacteria; kingdom Pseudomonadati; phylum Pseudomonadota; class Gammaproteobacteria; order Oceanospirillales; family Oleiphilaceae; genus Oleiphilus; species Oleiphilus sp. HI0043. The sequence continues at coordinate 14,283 of NZ_LWEY01001145.1, forward strand.
ACTCAGGTCCAGACCATCTCCCATACTTGCTACATCAAGGAAAACCCCTTTCATCGCGCCACCTGCCTTAAGATCAATTTTGCTTCGCCAAGAAAAACGAGAGTATGTCATATCAAGCTAATTGATGACAAAAACCTGTTTAGGTACCCGAAGCTTTTTTCTTTCTAAGAGCTTGAGCTGACAATATGCGGTGTCTGTTGCCACTTTCGAATGAAGGCCGGGATTTCGGGTGCTGGGATTGGCTTAGAATAGAAAAAGCCTTGAGCATAATCACAACCAAGCCCGATTAATGACTCTTCCTGCTTCTTAGACTCGATACCTTCAGCCAAGACCTCGATAGATAAGCTATCAGCTAAGGTAATGATACTCTTGACCAGTGCTTGATCAGAGCTGTTGTTAATTAACTCATTGACAAACATACGGTCAATTTTAATCTTTGACAGGATATGGCTGAATTTTTTGATATAACCAAGAGACGAATAACCTGTACCAAAGTCATCAATACTGAATTTAAGCCCTGACTTAAGTAGCTGCTTAATACCCTTCATCACAACAGGGTCGTCGTCCAACATCAAACGTTCTGTTACTTCCAGCTCCACCCAATCCAAGGTTTGCAAAAATACCTGGTGATTATGCGTCCAGTCAGATAACTCGCGATGGTGAAAGTTAGTTGGGCTAAAGTTGATAGCAACGATAAATTCTTCATTGAAATCACTGCGCCACTCTTTAACCTGCGCAATGGCATGTTCAAATACCCAGATGTCGATATCAAATATCTGACCGGTTTTTTCGGCAACCGGAATAAACAAGTCCGGCCTAACCTTACCCAGGTCTTCATCTTCCCAGCGTAATAAGGCTTCGAAACCGGTAATACTCATATCGCGCAAATCAATCAAAGGCTGAAAATAGAGCTCTAGTTGATTATTAACGATCGCATCTTTCAATTTACTCTTAATCGTATTGTGCAACACGATGTTATACATCATTGACTCGTCAAAGAATGCAAAGGTATTACGGCCTGCTTCTTTGGCTTTATACATCGCGGTATCTGCACGACGAATCAAATCTTCAGTATTCTCGCCATCTTCAGGGTAAAGCACGACCCCGATACTACAACCTAATTGAAGCTGCGAGTCACTTAAGACAAAGTTTTCTTTAAAGGCCAATATCGTTTTATCAGCAACATCCTCAGCATCTGCGCGAGTGTTGCACTGAAAGCAAGCGATGAACTCATCGCCACCAAAACGGGCCACATAACCTCCGTAGCGAGTGATCAACTTCTTCAAGCGGGAAGCACTATCCAGCAGAATCTTATCGCCTGTACTATGCCCCAGGCTGTCATTCACCTCTTTAAAACCATCCAGGTCAATAAAAAAGATTGCCAGCTTCGAGTATTCGGCGTTTTCCTGCTGGTTAAGCATTTCATTTTTCAGGTGATATTCAATATGGCGACGGTTAGGCAAATTTGTCAGCATGTCGAAATTTGCCTGATGCTCTAACTGGTCTTCATAGGACTCTTTTGCCAAAGCAAACTCGGCAACCTGCTTTCGTCCCCGGTTCAAAGCTTCAACCAAGTCAGCAATTTCATCACTGTATTCGGGGCGATTCAGCACAATGGGCTTATAGGTTTTACTTGTTAGCTGAGCCGGCTGAACGGTTTCACGGCTAATTTTGGAAAGGTGGCGCGTCACTGCATTTTTAACAATCGTACTGAAAACAAAACTAATCAAACCGATCATCAAAGTGGAACTAATAAGGATCACGATCATCTGGTCTAATACAGACTCGGTAATCAACTCATCTTTCACATCAACTTCAATCTTACCCATATTCTGGCCGTTAAAGACCAAAGGGCTCGACAAACTTACTGGCAATTCAATATCCCCGTACTGATATTCATTGCCCAAGGCTTCTACAATTCTAACACCCTGAATTGAAGGCATACGATAGACGCCTTCCAGCAAGATATGAGTGCTATCCTGATCGACGTTCCATAAGCTTCTAGCTAACTGCTGATTAACGGCTTTGATGGTATCATTCGCTTCTTCGTAAACAGAAAGCCTTCCATCTTGATATTGTTTTACCAGCAATACCGATACCGTCACCACGGTAAAAAAGATACCGAGTGATACAAAATAAAAGGTCAAGCGGTGGCCCAGTTTCTTAAACCTTAAACCATGCTTCAACTTTTCTAGTGCGGAAAGGCCCAAAACCGTGTCCTACCTCTAGGTGAATTCGAAGAATCAATCTATCTACACTTTACATACAGCGTGATACAAGCTTAGACCATATTTTCAACAAACCTATTAAGTCTGCTCGAAAAGTTAAGCCATCGTTGTAAGTAGATACTTTGCTTATATCTTAAGCAAAGGTATTATAGCCAGCTTTACGGAAGCATTACTTTGACAGCTTCTAAACTTTTTATTTGGAACAGCGAAACATGGCAATAAAGTCTGACAAGTGGATACGTAGAATGGCACAAGAGCAAGGCATGATTGAGCCATTCGAACCAGGGCAGGTTCGAACCGGTGAAAATGGCCGAATTATCTCTTATGGAACATCCAGTTATGGCTACGATGTTCGCTGCAGCAGTGAATTCAAGATCTTCACAAACGTCCACTCAGCAACCGTAGACCCTAAACAGTTTGATGAAAACAGCTTCGTCGATATTGATAGCGATGTTTGTATCATCCCACCAAACTCCTTTGCTTTGGCTCGAACTGTTGAGTACTTCAGAATTCCTCGTAGCGTCCTCACTGTTTGTTTGGGCAAATCTACTTATGCACGCTGCGGCATTATCGTTAACGTCACCCCATTAGAACCCGAATGGGAAGGTCACGTCACACTTGAGTTCTCTAACACCACCAATTTGCCAGCAAAAATTTATGCTAACGAAGGTGTTGCACAGATGCTGTTCTTCGAATCTGACGAAGTATGTGAAACAAGTTATAAAGATCGTGGTGGAAAATACCAGGGCCAGACTGGCGTAACGCTGCCGAAAACTTAGTTTAACTGCCTCTTCAAGTCTGAGAGAACACAAGTGGAGCAAGAAGGCGTTATCAAATATCAGCTGGTATTCGAGCATCGAAGCATCTCGATTGACGATACCAGTTTGGCTGAACTGAACCAATGCCGCCAACAAATGATGGCTCACGGGTTAATCGGCCAGGATGATAATCGCTATGAAGGCTATGGCTTTGGCAACCTATCACTGCGTTGCCAGTCAGACTCTAGCATTGAAGCGCCTCCTTCTTTCTGGATCAGCGGCACTCAAACAGGCCACCTTCCAACGCTATTCCCTCGGGATATATGCCTCGTAAACCAAAGCCACCCTGAGACAAATACAATACATGCAGAAGGTGAAACAAAGCCCTCATCGGAAAGTATGACGCATGGCGTCATCTATAAGCTTAGTGCCCGAATAAAAGCTGTGGTGCACGTTCACTCCACAGAAATATGGAAGCAACGTTCAGCGCTCAAGCTAGCTTCCACCCCCAAAGAAATACCTTATGGCACGCCAGAGATGGCAGAATCAGTGCGCCAACTATCCGCTCAATTATTACTATCTGAGAAGTCTATTCTCTTTTGCATGGACGGCCATGAAGACGGCGTTGTTGTGGCTGGTGAGTCTCTTTCTCAGTGCACCCAAACGCTAATAAACACTTTACATAGAGCAGCGACATACTCGTAAGCTTATACCAACTACCTGCAGGCTAGGCACAATGAACCGATTGAAGTTTCAAAAATCTCTCAACTCTCTTAGAGGCTGGCGTGAACGGGCATTTATGCTTGCAATAGCGGAACGCGCCCTTCCCAACGCCCTCCTATATCTTGACAGTATCGAGTCTGACAGCCCTTCAGACTCTCCACTCAAGCTTGCAGACATCGACAGCGCCTGGAACATGCTCATAATTGAGCAAGACGAAGAAGGTATTGTAGAGCTCCTCGATCTGACCCAGGCGAACATGCCTGATACCGAACAGAGCGAACATTATGGTGCCCTGCCAACTCACGATTGCCTAAGCATTCTAGAACAGGCTCTATTGGCTGGGATCAACGATGAAAAACCACGTGCATTGAGCGTTAGCCAACTGTCCTTGGAAACCATCACTCAGTTTATAGAGTTTTCCGAAGGCGACTCACTGAGCGAAAACCAGCTAATAAAGTTATTCGATTCACATCCGCTCATTGAACGCGAGTTTTCATTTCAAGCCGAACTGAGCGAGCTACTAAGATCTGCAAGCCACCCTGGAGAAGAACTGATTCTTGCCATTCGAGAGCTTGCTCAAGATGAAGGCATTAGTAATATCGGTATCAGCCTATAGACCTTAAGAGCCCTAATCTAGGGCTCTCAAAATTTGCAAGCAATTACTTGCAAAAAAATCTGCTAAATTATGTAAAAACTTCCTTGTCAATTCTACCGAAAAATTCTTTCTTCATTATAATTCCGCGCCTCCATCATTTTCTATATTGATCCATTTTCTTACTACATTTATATAACAGAGGTATCGCTTATATGATCGTTTTTACTGCCACCAATAGAGTCAACAACGAAGTTTATGTCGGCAGTGCAAGAGATAGTATGGAAGAACATTGGGCCAGACTGATCGTTCAGGCAGAAGAAGGTGGTTCAGGTGAGTTCTTAGACACTGTACGTGAATTCGGTGTTGATAACTTTACAGTAGAAACCTGGGCTTATGCTGACTCCCCTGCTGAATCCCGAGAGCTGGTTCGCGATGCCTGCGACGAGTTCAATGGCAAGCTTATCAAAACCGGACGTGCACCTGCCCCCACGGTAAATAAGGTTAATCAAGAAGTACATAGCGAGCCCAAAGCAATACAAGAAGCAAAGGCGACGAGTAAGGTAACATCAATCCATAAACAAAGCCCCGCGGCTAAGGCCGCCAGCAATACGCCTGAAGACAAGAGCAGCATTAGCCAAAATCGTAGCACAAAAAAAGAACACGGCCCTGTCACCAGCATCGATGTAAAAGCTTATCTTGCTGCCCAAGCAGAAACAGTCAAGAAAGAAGAAAAGAAAGCAGAAGTCGTCGAATTGCGAAAGTCTGATTCAACCAAAGACTTTGACGATATGAAAGCGGTCATGATGAATATCGAGATGAAGCGTCGGCAAAACCGCGCAGGTAGCAGCACTAAAACGAGTGCGCCGAAAACCAAAACATCCACTGCAAGCAAAACTAGCAATACCAGATTAAAGACCAACAAAGCTAAAACCAGCCCAGCTAAAGACAAACTACCAGAAGGACGTGTTGGCTCAGCTGCCAAGGAAAAGCGAATTAAAGAAGCCATCGCCAAAGAGAAAATGGAACGCGAAGCTGCACAGGCTGCCAAAGCGGCTGCAGAAGCAAAAGAAATGGCAGAAATTATGGCCAGACTTGACCAGCGTACGAAGGAAAAAGAAAGCCTACGTCGTAGGCGCTAGAAGCTGAGGCTCATCTCTTAAATGTTCAAACCTTTCAGGCTCAAAAGCGCTTAGGCGCGACGAACACCTGAAAGGCAAAAGCTCAATATTTCTTCAATCCATTCTTCGGGCTTGAATTCGCCAGGCGTTTGTTGGGCACTGGCGATAGAGCCAAGTAATGTTTCTGCCAATGCACCAACCATCGCACCAGCAGATATCAACGCATTCTGGGGTGCAAACTCATTTTTTTCGACTCCCTCTGTCACCAAGGCCTCAAATATCTCGGCATAGGCTCGTCGATATTTTAAGCGCTCTTGCTGAACCTTTGAGTCTACCGGTTCGGCTATCAAGGCATAAGCCAGACCACGCCCTTCTAAAGCTCTTCTAGAGAAAATCTCTAACGCCATTTTCAGACGTTGCTCACAGCTCAATGCCTCGCCTTCTTGCTGACCTTCGAGTTCATCTTCCACCTGAGGAAAAGCTGCTAGCTGTACATTCCTGACTTCTTTTTCAGTGGCCACCCGAAACACTTCTGCGCACAGTTCTGCTTTCGATGCGAAGTACTTATATACAGTACCGGTCGCAACATCTGCCCTTTCAGCCAACAAAGCAATGGTTAAAGACTGAAAACCTCCCGAAGCGACTAACTGCAAAGCAGTATCCAAGAGCAGTTTGCGCTGTGCTTTCTTTCTGGCTTCAGTTTTTTCTGTCGGGCGATATGCCATGGAATACTCTTTAGTTTTTCTCTTCACACGAGCTTATGAAGAGCTCTTAGAACTGGGTCCTTGAATTTTATCCTAAATGCGCAGAATTGACTATTGAAGCATCGCGTGATTCAATAGCACAAACAAATGAATACAAGTTCACTTTATCTAAAGGTACGGAGTAAGCGACCATGACCTCTTCTGAATCTTTCAAGCCGAGCAACGCCTATTGGCCAGAAACTCACACTGTCGAGAATCAACCCGAAGCATTGGAAAACTACAATGCCTATGAAGAAGATGCCGCACTCAAAGATGCAGTTAAAGCTCATCAAGGACAAGCTTACAGCGAGGATCTTTCACGTTTTGGCAGGGTCACCGGGTCAGCCGAAGTGCTTGAATGGGGCTTTCAGGCGAACGAGAATAAACCGGTATTCTTTACTCACAACCGCCATGGTAAGCGTATCGATGAGGTACGCTTCCACCCTTCTTACCACCAACTCATGGCGCTCTCAATTAAGGAAGGCATCCACTCTTCCCATTGGACTAAACCTGGCCCAGGCGCTCATGTCGCACGTGCCGCCAAGAGCTATATGATGAGCCAGGTTGAAGCAGGTCATGGCTGCCCTATAACTATGACTTCTGCCGCTATTCCGACACTAAAAAGGCAGCCAGATATCTATGACATATGGGCCCCCAAAGTTATGCATCGAGAATATGACTACCGAAATGTCAGCCATGAAGAAAAGGCAGGCCTCACAATAGGTATGGCAATGACCGAGAAACAAGGTGGTTCCGATGTTAGACAAAACAGTACGCGCGCCTTTGCAATGGGTGCCCAGGGACCCGGACAGGTTTACGAACTAATCGGGCACAAATATTTTGTGTCAGCCCCCATGTCAGACGCATTTTTAGTACTCGCCCAAACTAGTTCGGGTGTTTCTTGCTTCTTGGTGCCACGCTGGCGACCCGATGGCAGCAAGAATCCGATGCAAGTACAACGCCTGAAAAATAAAATGGGGAACGTCTCCAATGCTTCCAGTGAGACTGAGCTACGCGGAGCAATGGGGTGGATGATCGGCGAAGAAGGTCGAGGTGTATCGGTAATTTTAGAGATGGTTGCCATGACCCGCTTTGACTGCATGATTGGCACCTCGGGCATGATGCGCCAGGCAATCTCCCAAATCACTCATCACTGCCGCCAACGCAAGGTGTTTGGCAATACACTCGATAAACAACCACTCATGCAAAATGTACTCGCCGACCTGATTATTGAGCACGAAGCAGCTACGGCTTTAAGCATGCGCATGGCGAGGGCACTCGACTTAAGCAGTGAACACGAGCAGGAAAAACATTTAGTGCGCATGGGAACTGCTATCGGCAAATACTGGATCTGCAAGCGGGCCCCCGGCCACGCCTATGAAGCAATGGAGTGCATTGGCGGTAGTGGCGTAATGGAAGATAGTATTATGCCCCGACTATTCAGAGAGTCTCCTGTAAATAGCATTTGGGAAGGTAGTGGCAACGTCCAGTGCCTGGACATGCTTCGCGCCACGCGTCGTAATCCTGAATCTCTACAAGCCTTCCTGACCGAATTGCATACTGTAGAAGGTAAGCATTCACTGATGGATGAAGCCCTAAATGATCTTCATCAAGAATTCTCTAATCAGAAGGATATAGAATACCGCTCCAGAGGAATCGTTGAAAAGATGGCACTTTGCTTCCAAGGGGCAAGCCTACTCCAATATGGAAATGAAGAAATCGCCAATGCGTTTTGCCTCGCCAGACTAAAAAGTGACAACAAAGGTTGGGTTTATGGTACCCTACCAGGCGATATTGATTGTTACTCGATCATTAATCGAGCAACACCGAACTAAGACGAAGCGAATAAGCCCGGGACATTACCGGGCTTAATAGTCTATGAAGGCTTGTTTTTCTTCTAAAGACATAGGTGATTTCGTCTTATAAATTTTGAACTAGCAACGATAATAATTATAAAAGTCACTATTCGACACCGCTGGTTAACTGCTAACACAGTAGAAAAGAAACAGCATTTAGTAAGGTCTAAACACTAAGTTTGGCCTCAGTAAGAATTGAATAGTGTTTAATATACGGGAGAGAAACTATGTCTGTAGCACAAGAAATCGATGAAGTAATCGTGGTCGATGAAAACATAGAAAAAGGATATTTCTACCTCGAAAACCGCCAATTTCATGGCCCTTATGAAACAGAGGAACAAGCCTCTCAGGCAGCTTTAGAAAACTGCAAATTGTCTTCACCTGGTGAGTGCAGGGCAATCTATCACGGCTCAGCAAAACGCGATAGCGATACCAACCTTAACGTGCCACTTGGCGACATGCGCGAAGCAGGCTCAATAGAATGCCCTGAAGCCGCTGAATAAGCGCTGCTAACTGCTCAGGAGCCCCTCCTGAGCAGCCTATTATTTTTCTATCTGCTCTACCCCCTTTTATCCCTCTTATATCAACTAGGTTGTATAGCTTCGGCTCGGCAATGTTCTTAAGATAAAAGCTCGCCCTGAAAAGAATTCCGATACTATAGTTGCCCACCCCGTTCTTATGAAGTGGAGGAAGTATGCCCGATCAAACTTTAACAGACGGCAATAGCACCCTTGAGCCTCTAGAATCTCTATCAAACCCTGAACTAATTGCTCATATCTTGCAGCGCTACCATGAAGTCCATCGACAACAGCTTAGCGAACTAAATGAAAAGGCTGCTCGAGTTGAATCTGTACACGGTGAACACCCAGAGTGTCCTCATGGCCTATCTAATCACCTGCAAACAATGAAGATAGAGCTCGAACAACATATGTTTAAGGAAGAAAACATCCTCTTCCCTATGCTGGAACAAGGAATGGGAGCAATGGCTCAGGGCCCTATCTCGGTGATGCGTCATGAGCACGATGAACATGCTGGTGCAATCTCCCAGCTATCAGAGCTAACGAACCAGCTGACATTACCAGAAGACGCTTGTAATACCTGGACAAGGCTTTATGCCTTAATTTCTGAATTTATCGAAGATTTGCAAAGTCATATCTCGATTGAAAACAATCTACTCTTTGCTCGCGCCTAACAGTTCTGGCACTCACTGATATTGATAGTAAAAGATGAATCATAGAGAACAGCAGCCTATCGTGTACTCATGCTCTGGCTGCTCTAATGTCGCCCAGCTTACCAATCAATTAGCCCTAGAATTGAACCGTCTAGGACAAGCTGAAATGTCTTGTATAGCAGGCGTTGGCGGACAGGTTAAATCATTAGTTAGACAAGCGAAATCAGAGCGACCGATCCTGGCCCTAGATGGCTGTGCTTTGCATTGTGTAAAACAATGCCTTAACAAAGTTCAAGTCACCCCCACACTTCACCTCACACTGACTGACCTAGAACTCAAGAAAGTAAAGCATCAAAACTTCTCAAAGCAAGAATTTGAACACGCTTACACTTATGTTTCGAAAAAGCTTTCGTCGATCCAAAGTAAGCCTCAGACGCACTTTTAGTCTTATCGTATTAAGCCTCACACATTCCGCTTGGCTCTGATACACTAGCTCTTTCAGCCCCTAGCAGCTTCTGCAACAATAAGTACTTGACGCGAAATGACTAACTCCGCCAATTTCAGGCACAAGCGCCCTCTCCTTCTTCGCCCAACTAGCTTGAAGATACTAAGTGTTTTGGCCTTACTGCTCTTTGCCTGGTGCATATATCTCGATGCTCAGGTCAGATATAAGTTTGAAGGCAAGCGGTGGGCGCTTCCAGCTCAAGTATTTGCCCGCACCCTCGAAATTTATAACGATAAGGCGCTAAACGCCAACAATCTGCTTGATGAACTCAATATGCTAGGTTATCAAGCCCGTTCGGAACCTAAATCCGAACGCAGCTACTCCATTCGTCACCTATCAAGCACCCATCAAGTTGTTGAACTAAAGGTACCTGCTCATCAAACACTTGAAGGTTATCAAGAGAGTAGTCACTTTCGTTTTCATATAGAAAACGATATCGTCACCCAGCTGCAAGGCCTGGGTAGTCATCAAGCGCTCTATACACTAGAGCCTTTAAAAGTGGGCGGCATTTATCCCCGCACTAAAGAAGAAAGAATCCTACTACCCTACGAAGACATACCCGACCAACTCATTGCCAGCCTTCTTGTCACTGAAGATCGTGACTTTAAACATCATTTAGGCATTTCACCGCTATCCATAGCGCGTGCTGCATGGGCAAACCTGAAAGCGGGCAGAGTTGTTCAAGGTGGCAGCACGCTTACCCAACAATTGGTCAAGAATTTTTATCTCAGTCGAGAGCGATCACTTAGCCGAAAGGTAAATGAAGCACTGATGTCTCTGATGCTGGAAGCCCATTATGACAAGCAGTCCATCCTAGAAACTTACATGAATGATGTCTTTCTCGGTCAATCTGGCTCACTCGCTATCCACGGGTTTGCAGCAGCCAGCCTCTACTACTTTGGCAAGGATTTACGTGCCTGCTCTATCTCCGAACACGCTCTACTTGTCGCCATGATCAAAGGCCCGTCCTATTATAATCCTCGCCGTTTTCCTGAACGAGCACTAAAACGACGCAACCTGGTTTTGTCTCTTCTGAACAAGGAGAACCTCCTTGACGATCAACGCTATCAAGAGGCGATCACTCACACATTAAACGTTATCGATAAGCCGACTCTACAGACTAATCCCTACCCGGCATTTATGGACATGGTAAAGCGTCAGCTGGGAAAAGATTACCATGAAGACGACCTACGCACTGAAGGGCTAAAGATATATACCAGTCTAGACCCCCAGCTCCAGCACCAGCTAGAGAATACAATCGCCAGCAAACTTCCAACACTCGAATCAGGGAAACAGACAGGAACGCTTCAAGTAGGCGCCGTGGTCACCGCAACCGGCACCGGGGAAATACTCGCCATGGCTGGGGACAGAAAAGCACGATACCGCGGTTTTAACCGTGCTCTTGATGCAAGAAGACCTATCGGCTCGCTCATTAAACCGTCAATATTCCTTAGCGCACTGGAAAAACCCTCACAATATCAACTCAGCACGCTGGTATCAGATCAGGCATTCAAAATAGAGTTTGAAGATGGGCAAATCTGGGCGCCGCAGAACTTTGATCACGAAAGCCATGGAGAAGTCCCCTTATATCTAGCGCTTGCTAAATCCTACAATCTGGCAAGTGCCCGCTTAGGTTTAGAGCTAGGAATTGACACAGTGCATGACATGCTCAGGCGTTTAGGTGTCAAAAGAGAGCTCACGCCCTACCCTTCTCTATTCCTAGGATCTCAATCATTGTCACCGCTTGAAGTGACGCAGCTCTACCAAACTATCGCCAGTAATGGCTTCAACATGCCCTTAAGAGGAATTCGCGAGGTCACCAACGCACAAGGTGAAACTTTAACCCGCTACCCTTTCAAGCTTAGTCAAGTAGTTGCACCCGAGGCGATTTATTTATTACAAGAAGCACTAGTAAAGACCATGCAAACCGGCACCGGGCGCTCTGCATACAAACAACTACCAGAGCAACTGGTGGTTGCGGGTAAAACCGGCACCACTAACGATAATCGGGATAGTTGGTTCTCAGGCTACTCGGGAGATTACCTAGCAACCTTTTGGCTCGGCCGCGATGACAATAAAGAAACACACCTAACCGGCAGCAGCGGTGCCCTGCAGCTATGGAGCGACTTTATTCGCCGCATCCCTCAATATCCCTTGAGTATGGAAGCTCCTGCTAACATCCAGTACCATTGGTTTGATCAAAACACGGCTCACCTCACCGATGAACGATGCAAGGGCGCTATAGACCTTCCTGTCTGGGGTGAACCAGATACATCTGAATATCAAGCATGTAAAAATGGTTATTCATCGGTGAAAGGGTGGTTAAAATCATGGTTTTAGAAGGCCTCAGTTATTTATTAAAGGCATCTCCTCTGGCTTTAGTGCTCAGTACAGTTCTCCTACTGAGCGCTTGTTCTTCACTCAACACACAGACTAAGCCTAACATTGTCCCCGTAACACCGAGTTCAAAGGCCGACTCACCGATCACATCCAAGCCTCACAGCATACTTAATAAAGCTGTAACACCAGAGGAAAAAAGCATAACTGTCGATAGTGATGCAGCCAAAAATCAAGATGTAGAAGTAAAAGAAATAAACAAGGTAGAAAGCAATATATTAAGCGTTCTACTTGCTAAAGCCGAAAAAGCAAAAAACTCTCAACAATGGCTACGCGCCCAACGAATATACGAACAAGCCATACGGGTCGCCCCAAACAACCCAGAGGTATTTATCAAGTACGGTGATTTATATCGTTTAATGGGAGGAGATGACAAAGCAAAAAGCATGTACCAGCGAGCGCTTTATCTAGCGAGTGGCGACAAGCGTTTAAGAGACCTTGTACTTGAGAAACTAGAGTCGTTCTAACTGTGCGCGTGTAAGTCAGCATTAAGTTTTAGATACTTGTGTTTCCAGCACGGCTTGATTGGTAAGGATAGAAGAACATGTTTTTAACTATGAATACTCATCTTTCAATATCTCAATAAATACGCCAGCAATACTTGGGTCAAACTGCGTCCCTGAGCAGCGCTTAATTTCAGCAATAGCTTCTAAGCGGCTACAACCCTTTCTATAAGGTCTATCAGCGGTCATCGCATCGTATGTATCTGCGAGCGCTGCAATACGGGCGAGAATCGGAATATCTTCGCCCTTTAATCCATCTGGGTAGCCTGTTCCATCATATTTTTCATGATGACTTCTTACTATAGGTAGAATCGCTTTAAACTTATGGATTGGTTTAAGAATAAGCTCCCCCTTTACTGGATGTTGACGAATGATTTCAAGTTCACTATCCGTAAGTGGCTCAGCCTTGTTTAGAATCTGCTCATAGGTACCGATTTTCCCAATATCATGGAGAATGCAGCCCACCTTGAGAAGGTTTAATGATTCGGAATCAAGTGATAATTTCCGTCCAATACGTAATGCCAGAGCTGTCATGCGCTTCGAATGCCCCTTAGTCCAGTGAGACTTAGCATCAATTGCAGAACTCAAGGCAGAGGTTGTATCCAAAAACATTGAATGCAAAGACACATAGTTTTCTGCATTTTCGATCGCTATAACAGACTGGTTGATTAGCGTCTGGCAGAGGGCGATTTTTTCTTGAGAAAAAGGTTCCCGGTCCCACACTCTTGACTCACCCAAAATAATAGCACCCTCTGAGCGTCCTTTAATAACTAAGGGAAAGATTAAACCGGAATGTGTTTCAGAAGTGAAAATTTGTTCCAACTCAACTTTATGTCTCCGATCAAACATTTCTGTATTAGAAACTGATACGTATCGTCCAGTGTCAAAAGCCTTCTGTAAGTCAGGACAATATTTTACGTCTAACTCGTTTCCAATGCCAGGCTCCCAATCTAGCATCCTGATGGGATAGGCTGCGCGAATTACAGGGCCTGCATGCTCACTATCTTTTAGAGCAATACGGCAATAGGTTACTTTCAGTGTACTTGTTAGTTTCTGCGCCATAAGCTTTAGCAACTGCTCAATATCTAACTCGGACGAGAGTTCAGCGCTTGCCAATAAAAGTATCTCAAGGTCTAAAGAACGTTCCTTTAGCTGAATACTGTGTCTATCCAGTTGGTCTTTGAGGCTTAGGTGTTGATGGGAAAGCTGTTCAGCCATGCTGTTGAAACTGTCAGCAAGTTCCTCCAATTCGTCCCCGGTATCTAAATTGACTCGATAATCCCATTCTGAGCTTTTAAGCCTCTGAGTCGCCTTAACCAGGTCGTTAATGGGACGTGTAATCGAACGAACTAGCTGGAAGCTAAAAAAGACAAGGAAAAAGACGAGAAGCGTGCCGCTAATGACAACGCTTTTTTGTGCGCCATAACGCATCTCAGATGCTTCATGAAAAGCTTTTTCTAATTCATGGTCAAGAAAAATATGAATCTGGTCTAGCTGTGTGGTGATTTTCTGGCCTAATGCATCGAACTCACTCAACAAGCTGTTTTTCCCGCTAGTTTCGGTAGAACCCGCTAAAACTAATAGGTTCGAGCTCAGGCTAGATAAGCGAGCAATGTCACTTCTAACTCGTTTCAACAGAAATTGTTCTTTTTCAGCTAATATGGGTTTATGCTCAATTGTTTCCAAGAGAGCGTTTAGCTCGTCAATAAGATTACTGAACTGTGAACCTTCTTTTTTGACTCGAATAGAAGCCCGTTGTTCGGCTAATAGGGATACAAACACAGTTTGTGCTTGATCGACTATTCCAGTATGGCTAATAATTTTGTCTACCAACAAAAACTTCTTATCTATCCTAGATTGCTCAAATAAAACGTAGGCTAGTGTCGCGGAAATTAATACCAGACACACAACAACGGCTATAATAATGCGGCTTCGAATATTTGTTTTCAATAAACTCGTCCTAATAATTCAGAAAGAAGGTAAAAAGATCTATTTTCCAGTAAGAAATGATTTGGCATGATACCGACATTTGCACATTAGCTTTTTATTTGCCAACCTTCAGAGGCCGCACTGGGGTCGTCTTTAAGGCGGATTTTCACTTGGACATTATGTTTCGAATCTGCGTTGTTAATAGCTTCTTCCGCTGAGATTTTCCCTTCTTTATAGAGTTTAATTAGAGATTCATCGAAAGTAACAACATTTTGATCCATGTCTCTCTCAAATGCTTCAGTTAACTCTCCAATTTTTCCTTTCTGAATCAACTCACCAAAGTAAGGAGAATTTCGCAATATTTCTAATGCTGGAGTTAATGAACCATCCTTACTTTTTACAAGTCGCTGGCAAACAACAGAATGAAGGTTTCTTGATAGATCAATCAATATTTGTCCTCGGTCATCTGGAGGGAAAAAGTTAATAACTCGATCCAATGTTTCAACGGCATTGCTGGCATGAATAGTGGCTAAACATAAATGACCTGTTTCAGAATATACGATCGCCTGTTTCATTGTGTCGGTATCTCTTATCTCCCCAATCATGATTACATCTGGAGCTTCACGCATTGCACTTTTCAAAGCATCTGAATAACTCTTGGCATCGATCGAGATTTCCCGTTGATTAACAATTGATTTTTTGTAAGAGAATAAGTATTCAATTGGGTCTTCTATAGTCAGAATATGTCCTGTTGAATGCTTGTTTCGAAAATCGATCATTGCTGCTAGCGTTGAAGATTTACCTGAGCCGGTGGCGCCAGCAACCAGAACCAGCCCGCGTTTCTCAAACATAAACTCACCCAGATCTTCTGGTAACCTTAGCTCTTCTAGAGTTGGCGGTGAGGTTTTAATACAACGAATCACCATCGCAACAGAACCGCGTTGCCTAAAAACACTCAGGCGAAATCGCCCCAAGTTAGGAACGGAAATACCAACGCTAGTGCTCAGATTCTCATCAAAATTCTTAATTTGCTGATCATTCATCAGAGAATAAGCAAGCTCTTTGGTTTGGGCTGATGTTAAAGCCGTGTCTTTATTAATCGCACTACAAACACCTTGTATTTTTACTAAGACAGGAAAGCCCGCGCTAAAAAACAAATCCGAGGCTTGCTTTTTAATCATGTACTGTAAGTACTGCGAGATATTGGTCATTAGTCAGCCTTAGCTTTATTTTTGAACATTATTTAGTGATTGATATAATTATAGGTGAGATTAGGTTTGGTTAAATTTATATAGACAGAATTAAGTATAGCTATTTATTTTTGTAATGCTTAAATGGATCAGTACAAGGAATTATTTGCTAATTCAATACGTTAATTGTCCGGTTTAGAACATGAAAGGATATTAAATATGCCTATCGTTTATACAATCACCTTGTTATGTATCTTCTTAGTTGGGTGTGGCAATGACCAGCACAACCACCCAGACCTAGCGTCAGGAAAAGACCTATTCGAACACCATTGCTCTGAGTGTCATAACTCAACAGGCTTAGGAAAATTTCTAAGGGCTGTTCCGCCTAATAAGGGCACTAAACTAAGTGCTTGGCAGGTATCTCATAAAGTTAGGGTGGGAAGTGATGCTAGTAAGATGACGACTTTCGAGAATATGAGTGTAGAAGAGTCAATGAAGATCTCCGCATACTTAAAAGGTCTGTAGCCAGATATATCGAGACCTAAAAAGGTCTTTAGGTGGTTGCGAGCATTGAACTATTGCTCAAACTGACTGTTTTGTCCTTATCTAAGCAAGCTCGTTGAGCGTCTTAAGTGCTGAGCAATGAGACCCAAACAAACAATAATACTAAGATGAAACAAGCCGATGCGTCAGCAAACCATAGCGTTTTCGTTTTTGTCCTGACATTTGATCAATATCGACCACGACAAAGCCGTCAACGCAATCACTAAAGTCCGAGTCGATATTGAAGCCTAAAAAGCGCGTCCCGCCTGGTTCTGACAATTCTGCATACTGTTTGTATAAAACAGGAACAGCGAAGCCAAGATACCTTAGCTGTTTCTTGAGCTTAATGAAGCCTTCCTTTAGATCTAAACCTTCAAAAAATTGATCTAGGTGCTTTTTTGAAGCCTCACTTAGCTGGTATGGGTGATGACAGACTAGATACTTTGTCTCAGTTCCATAGTAGTGCTGATAGAAATAGATAAGTAAGTCTTTAGCTGGTGCAGATAAGGTATTGCTAATACTTACTGCGCCGAACAAGTAACGGTATTGAGGGTGTAGCCTAAGAAAGGCTGCGATGCCATACCACAAATATTCCAGGCTTTTGGAACCCCAGTATTGTGGCTGAACAAAACTTCGGCCCAGCTCCAACCCATGCTCTAGAATGCTACGCGATGCTGGTAAGTAGTCGAATAAGCTCGCAGTATAAAGAGGAGAATTAACAATCAGCCGATCAGAATCTTCCTGTACATCGAGCTGATCAGTACCTCTTAGGCGATACGCGCCGACCACCTCACCTTGCTCTTCATCCCAAAGGACGATGTGCATATAGTGGGCATCGTACTCATCGAGATCACGTTCACGCCCTGTTCCTTCGCCCACCAAGCGGAAGGACTCTTCTCGCAAACGGCCAATTTCATTCATTAGCACCGAAGATTGGCGGTGATGATAAAGCAATATTTTCTTGGCATCCTGGGTTTCACCCAGAAGCTCGCAGTTGGCAATATCGGCTCTCAAACGGTCACGGCACTCTTTTGGCGCTATCTCAGCAACAACACCTTCAGTGCTTTTCGAGTTATCGTGCCCTGACATACATACAAACCTTGTTTTAGCTATTATTGCTTCTTATGAAGACTCTATGTATTTAAGCAATACGTCGGTAGAGCAAATCCCAAACACCATGCCCTAAACGCTGACCGCGCTTTTCAAACTTAGTTAAGGGGCGGTTTTCAGGGCGTTCAGAGTATTGCCCGGCTCCGGCCACGTTTTCATAGCCTGGCGCGGCTTCCATCACTTCCATCATATGTTCTGCGTAAGGCTCCCAGTCTGTTGCCATATGGAAGACACCTCCGATTTCAAGCTTTGACCTGATTCGCTCAGCAAACTCGCTCTGTACAAGGCGACGTTTATTATGGCGTGCTTTATGCCATGGGTCGGGAAAGAAAAGCTGTAGGCGACTAACGGAATCATCAGCAATATTCCGTGCCAGCACTTCGTTGGCGTCGGCGCAGAATACTCGTAAGTTTTCCAAGCCTAGATCACCCGCCTGATTTAGGAGCGCACCAACTCCGGGACGATGAACTTCAATCCCCAAATAGTTCTCATTAGGCGCCTGATGAGCCATTTCACTTAGTGATGCACCCATGCCAAAACCAATTTCTACCACTAAAGGTTGCGCAAGAGGAAAACTCTCACGAACATCAGAAGGCGCTTTCGCTAACTCCAAGCCCATCGTTGACCAACACTCTTCAAAGCCTCTTTGCTGGCCTGCGGTCATCCTTCCACTGCGAACAACGAAGCTTCTAATCGGCCTTTTCTTGAGGTTAGCCACTTCAATTTTAGGACCTTTGGTATTCGTCTCTTTTGAGTCAGTTTCGTCCGTCTGTGCGGAATCCTGATGTTCTTCGGTCATTATGTTGAGCCTTGTTACGTCAGTGCAAATGCAGTTTATTAAAGAAGCTTAGTATTGATTAAAAAGCGCGCATAATAGGACTGCATGGAGCAAAGATCAAGGTATCTCAAGCCGCTTTAGCTAGAAAAGCTAGACGACTCAACAAAAGCCCTGATTTCATCTCGCACACGCCTATAACTCTCCAACTCATCTTCCTGATTAGCAGCTAGTTTCGCTAACGATGGCGGGTCATCAAAAGGAACATGCTTAATCTCTTTGAACTCCGATAAGTTTGGGCAATGTTCAGCAGCATGACCGCAAACTGTCACGATCAAATCGAACTGTTGCGCTTCGAGCTCTTCAATATGCTTAGAATAATGTTTGCTCATATCTACCCCAAGTTCCCCCATCACTGAAACAGCATTAGGGTTCATACCGTGGGTTTCTATGCCTGCAGAGTATGCTTGCCACTCTTTATTTCTGATCGTATTTACCCAGGCTTCGGCCATTTGGCTTCGACAAGAGTTACCGGTACACAGAAAAAGGACTTTTTTGGGTGCCTGAGACATCTCGGTTTAGTCTTCCTTTTGTAAGGGGATGAATGCTAATAGACCACGTAAATCTGAAAAGATTCATCAAGTATTATTATTTTTTTGAACCAAGTTACATTTCCATTGTCTGAACTTACGACAGCAAGGCTAAATGTTGTGAAAGGACTGCTATGTAAGTAATTCTTGGCATGCGATAGCATGTTATAACGAATCATTACAAATATAGCTCACTTTTTAACCACATTACGGAAATTTTAGTCTTATACTGTTATTACAGATCACGAAGAAGCGATCGTGATTCTGTCTTCCTTGAAGAAACCCCTATTATAGGAGCCCTAAACAGGCTCCTCTTTTTTTGTCCCAAATTATTACTCTTTAATCTAACTGGAAGAGTTTTGGACGCACCATTTTCTTATAATCACTTGGCGTCAGCCCTACCTTGGTTTTAAACACCCGAGAAAAGTAAGCCGTATCTTTATAGCCAACGTTTTCAGCCACATCCTGAATGCTTAGATCGGTTGATTTCAATAAGTCACGGCCATTTTCAATGCGTAAGTCCTGAAGGTACTGATTCGGTGTCATGCCTAATGCTTGCCTGAAACGACGTGTAAACGTTCGTACTGGCATGCCTGCTCTTTCGGCCATCTGGGGAATATCAATATCTTCATGACACGAGGACTTTAACCACGCCTGAATCTCGATAATATCTTCATCTGCATGCGCGGCTCGTCCGACTGAAAACATAGGCAAGTCGTAGCTGCTGCCTACTTCATGGGCAAAATGGCGCTCCGCTAACTGACGTTTTTCCAAACCAAAGGCCTGGCCAATCAAGTGAAAGACCAAGTCTGACAGCGCGTTGATACTGCCAGCACAATAAATTCGGTTACCATAAGTAATGAAGTGCTGGCGTTTTAGTTCAACGTGAGGGTAACGCTTTTCAAATTTATCAAAAAAGAACCAGTGAGTCGTAGCAGGGGTCTTGTCTAAAAGGCCTGCTTCTGCCAAGAAATAGGCACCGGCCCCTGTGGCAATAAAGTTAGTCCCTTCCTCATAGCGCTGCCTTAACATCTCTGGCAACTTGGGATAACGTTTCAATAAATGTACCGGATCTCTCCAATTTGGTGGAATAAAGATCCAGTCCATATGACCAAGAGATTCAATACGCTCTTCGATATTTAAAGGAATATCGCCAGCAACCTGAGGCTGTTTATCTTCGAGCTTAACCATATGCAGCTCAAGCGGCCTGGATTCCCGCGCCATGCGCGCCATTGCATTAGCGGCCTTCAGAATTTCATAGGGCCTGGTTATCCCTGAAAAGAGTGCGCGGTCATAAACTAGAAACGCAGCTTTTATCATTAGCTATTCCTCAACTTCCCTTCAGCAGTTTCGCTCACTTCACCACGCATTCAAAAGTGGCTATTTATTTATGATGCGTAAGTTTAGGCCATCATCTTAGCCAATTTCATAAAGCGATGGAAGTCACAGCTGTACGCCATAAGCTTTAAAGACTTTTCTTTACATAGCACTCAGCTACCAGACTTTCTATCCAAACCCCGGTAAGCCAAAGCTTCACTTAAATGAAGCATTTGAATACTCTCACTTTCCTGTAAATCTGCCAAAGTACGCGCGACTTTAAGAATCCGGTGAGCCGCCCTTGCCGACAAAGCCATCCTATCCATGGCGGACTCCAGAAAAGTGCGCATATCGTCTTGCATGGCACAATGTTCTGCAATCTCCCCACCCTCAAGCGCACTATTAAGCTTGCCCTGCCTGGTGATTTGCGCGTCTCGGGCTTTGCTCACGCGAGCCAGTACCTCATTCGAAGACTCACTAGCCTGAGCTTTGCCAAGTAAAACCGATGCAGGTTGACTCGCCACTTCGACATGCAAATCGAAGCGATCCAATAAGGGGCCCGACAACTTCCGCCGATAGTTACTTATCTGCTGGGGGGTATCAGTACAACTCACTGTAGGGTGGCCGCTATAGCCACAAGGGCATGGGTTCATTGCTGCAATTAACTGAAAGTCTGCCGGAAATGTCAGGCTCGCACTGGCTCGGGAAATTCTGATCTCCCCACTTTCAATCGGCTCCCGAAGTACTTCAAGCACCGAGCGTGCATACTCTGGCAACTCATCCAAAAACAATACACCATAATGGGATAAGGATATTTCACCAGGCTTTGGCTGTGCGCCACCACCAACGAGCGATACGGAAGAAGCTGTATGGTGAGGAGAACGAAAAGGCGCTTGCATCATCAAGCCCGGTTTTCTGGGAATACCCGCCAGCGAATAGATTGAGGCCACCTCCACTGCCTGAGCATTGCTTAAGCGTGGCAGAATACTTGGCAGGCGAGAGGACAGCATGCTCTTGCCTGTCCCTGGAGGGCCGTAGAATAATAGGTTATGGCGTCCAGCTGCTGCCAACTCCAAAGCACGTCTCGCTTGGAACTGACCCTTAATATCAGCCATATCCGGCTGCTTTTCGTCTTCCAAAATCATTTCTTCATAAGAAAGGGCTTGCAAAACACCGGGTGATTTAAGGTGCTGGCAAATTTCGCTCAAATGGCGTGCGGGGAAAATTGTATCGCTGCCAGCCATTTTCCCTTCATCAGCGTTACCATATGGGATAAATAAACATCGGCCGTCTTTTACGCTGGCAATAGCCGTGGGTAATACACCGGCAACCGGGCGCAAGTCTCCGGTTAAGGCCAGCTCACCAATAAACTCACTTTCACCAAGCTTTTCCGAGTCTATTTGACCTGTCGCAGCCAGGACTCCAATAGCAATTGCCAGATCATATCGTCCCCCTTGTTTAGGCAAGTCTGCAGGCGCCAAGTTAATGGTCACACGCCGATTCGGAAATTCGAAGCCAGAGTTGATTAAGGCACTGCGTACCCTTTCTTTGCTCTCTCGAACAGCCATTTCTGGAAGCCCAACAATCGCTAGGGATGGCAAACCATTTGAGAGATGAGTTTCGACTGTCACCAAAGGTGCATCGACACCGAGCTGAGCCCGGGTATAGATAATAGATAACGACATCGCATTCCTTTGCTAAGTTCATATCTGTTTAAGAAGGTAAGGAGCTGTATCAGGTAGACCGGAAAGCGCCTCATTAATACGCTTTGTATTAACTATTGCGCCATTTTAGATCAGCAGCATTATGCCCCTCAGTAGTGCAAGCACTGCATAAGTACAGTGCAAGAACGAACAAGTTCCATCTGTTCGTCATTAAATCAAGCTGACTTTTTCTCTAATTCAGCAAAATCTTTTTCTAGTTGTTCCAATTTGGCGCGTGTTGTTTCCAGCACCAATTGCTGAGTCTCAAACTCCTCACGAGTGACTAAATCCAGCTTGGAAATGACACCATTAATAAGAATTTTCAGTTGCGCAGTCAGATCCTCTTGAGCCGACTTTCCGGCGTCAGGTAATATCTGACTAACCTGTTCGTGGATGGTGTTAAGTACTTCTTGAGGGCTAAGCAACAAACGCTCCTTGGAATGCCTGGGACATTCTTTCTACATCAAACAAAAGAGCTATTCTAACACGCCCTGCCAGCGAAACCCACAACCCTAAAAAGGACAGATCTATTTTCAAATAATCAGATCCTCCCCCTATAAAAATCACCAAAGAGATGCGCTCGCCGCCAACCCGCATCAGATATTGCGTCATTATGGTGCGCCAAATCCAAGCCCGCACCACAAGACCACAACAAAACCACCACTCAACAATAACACTTAATCTTATGTAACTGTTATATAAGCTTTTTTTCAAACTGGCACACCCCCTGCTATATACCGATCAGATTTGTTATTCCGAATGAGAGATTCGTTTTTCATTTTGAATAGCAAACAAGAACTAAAACACATTTTTTTAACTAGTAAATATTGCAGCGACAGCACAGGAGATATCCATGAAACTCGTAACTGCCATAATCAAACCATTTAAGCTGGACGATGTACGTGAGTCATTGTCTGAAATTGGCGTACAAGGTATTACCGTAACTGAAGTTAAAGGTTTCGGCCGTCAGAAAGGTCACACGGAATTATACCGTGGCGCTGAGTACGTTGTTGACTTTCTTCCTAAGGTTAAAGTTGAAGTTGCCATTGGTTCCGACTTGGTTGACCAAGTTGTTGAAGCTATCAGCAAAGCAGCTAATACCGGCAAAATTGGTGACGGTAAAATTTTCATTTCACCGCTTGAGCAAGTTATTCGAATCCGTACCGGTGAAACCGGCACTGATGCGGTTTAAATCTCATTCATCACTAAGCAACTAATTTTTTAGAATACAGTACGGAGATTTCCTTATGGAAAACGTAATGAACAACATTTATGAATTGCAGTATGCAATGGACACCTTTTATTTCTTGGTGTGCGGCGCATTAGTTATGTGGATGGCAGCAGGTTTTGCCATGCTGGAAGCAGGCTTGGTTCGCGCCAAGAACACCACTGAGATCCTAACCAAGAACGTTGCACTGTTTGCAGTATCATGCACCATGTACCTAATCTGTGGTTACGAGTTCATGTATGGCGGCGGCTTCTTCCTATCAGGTACTGACAGCGTTGCAACTATAGACGTTGCTCAAGCTCTAGCAGATTCTGCTGAAAACGGCTTCGGCGGTGACTCTGTTTACTCAGGCGCTTCTGACTTCTTCTTCCAGGTCGTATTCGTTGCAACGGCAATGTCTATCGTATCGGGTGCGGTTGCTGAGCGTATGAAGCTTTGGGCTTTCCTAGCATTCGCAGTTGTTATGACGGGTTTCATCTACCCAATGGAAGGTGGCTGGACTTGGGGTGGTAACTCTGTGTTCGGTATGTACGACCTCAGTAGCTATAGCGATTACGCTGGTTCAGGTATCGTTCACATGGCAGGTGCTGCAGCAGCATTGGCTGGTGTTATCATGCTAGGTGCTCGTAAAGGCAAGTACGGTGCTAACGGTCAGGTTAACGCTATCCCAGGTGCGAACCTTCCTCTAGCAACGCTAGGTACATTCATCCTGTGGATGGGCTGGTTCGGTTTCAACGGTGGTTCTACTCTTAAACTGGGTGGTATCGAAGTAGCTAACGAAGTAGCAAGCGTATTCTTGAACACTAACGCTGCTGCGGCAGGTGGTTTGATCGCTGCATTGATCGTTGCACGTATTCTATTCGGTAAGGCTGACCTTACAATGGCATTGAACGGCGCACTAGCAGGTTTGGTTGCGATCACTGCAGAGCCTGCTGATCCTTCTCCACTACTAGCAACGATCATTGGTGCGATCGGTGGTGTTATCGTAGTATTCTCAATCGTAACACTTGATAAGCTTAAGCTTGACGATCCTGTTGGTGCAATCTCGGTACACGGTGTAGTAGGTCTATGGGGTATCTTCGCAGTACTTCTATCAGACGCTGACGCTACATTCGCTGGCCAGCTGGTTGGTGCACTAACGATCTTTGTTTGGGTATTCGTATGTAGCTTGATTGTTTGGGGCGTTCTTAAAGCAATCATGGGCATCCGAGTAACTGACGAAGAAGAGTACGAAGGTGTTGATATCTCTGAGTGTGGTATGGAAGCTTACCCAGAGTTTACTCGCGACTAATCTCGAGTTAAACAAACTAAAAAGCGCCTCATTGTAGGCGCTTTTTTATGCCCGCCTTTTGCGTCAAAGCAGCCAACAAAAGACACATATAATTACTATCAAGACATTGATACTTCCGCAGCTCTAGACTATTGTTGTTAACTCCTCGCCAACTCTGACCAGGAAGTTTCACATAGTGCCCGATAAAAAGAAGATTACAGAAGCTCTTGAAAACACTCAGGAAATTACGGCGGAAGCTTTGAATGACGGAGCCGAGCGCCGTCAATACACAAGGCGTTCAGCCCATTGGCGTGCAACAATTACAACCCGCAAGAAACAAGTCGTTCAATGTAAAACGAAAGACATCTCTGAACGTGGAACCTCACTGGTAAGCCCCGTAGACTTCCGAAAAGATGCTTTGGTGCTACTTCAAATTGCCGCTTTCTACAATGGCAAGAAAATGGAGTTCAAAGTACTGGGCGAGATCAAACACACCTCGATCGCTCCGGACGGCTTCACGCTTGGCGTATTTATTAAAGAAGCGCCGGACACTGCTTTTGCATTTTTTAAAAAATATGCTGAAGGTCAGATCTAAATCAAGGGAATCAGTAATTTGCCTCTGACTTTTCGTTAATTTTTCATCACAGCCTATGATAATATTCCAATAAGGTAATAAGCTTAGTTTCAGGCAGAGGCTCCTTTACATGTGTGGAAGATTTGAAGTAGACAAAGCCATCGTCGATACAGGCGTATTCGAAGCATTTCATATACTTTTTCATGCCATAAACAATCATGACCAACGCCCTTCACAAGAGGTCGCCTGCCTTCACTATCAGCATGAGAAGCTATCGCAAACGCCTGCTCTCTGGGGGATCAACCCTCACTGGGCACATCACACCATATTCAACGCTCAGGCAGAAACCGTCGCCACCAAGAAGACCTTTAGTTCTGCTTATGCACTACACCGTTGCGTAGTACCCTGCTCGGCCTGGTTTGAATGGACAGGAGAGCCCGGGCACAAAATAAAACACCGTTTTTCACCGGCAATAGACGACGTTCTGTTTATGGCAGGAATACTATTTCCACTGAACTCAGGTGGCTTCCAGCTTGTTACCCTCACATGCGAAGCCGACCCTAATTGTGGAATTTATCACCATAGAATGCCTTTGTTAATCGAAGCATCAAAGGTGAAGGACTGGCTGGCACTGCCACGACCAGCCAATGAGATAAATCAATTTCACGATCATCACGCACTCCAGATTCACCCACCGATCAGTTCAACCCCGGCGACCTTCGAGCGCATAAGTGACTAGTAACCAAAACTACATTTTAGCAATCAGAGAATCCGGTAAAACACGCATAAGAGGCGCAACAATCGCCCAAGGCATTCGAGGAAGGGTAGAAGCTTTAACTTTCTTTTCAACCAGATCGGCAAACTGCTTAGCGCCCTGCTCTACATTGATAACAAAGGGCCTGCTGGGCAAACTACGGTTAATTTCCGTATCGATAAAACCGGGGTTAATGACACTCACATCAACATTGTCATTTAAGGTCTCCAGCCTAACCGCCTCCATATAGGTAGCCAAACCCGCTTTTGAAGCAGAATACGCAGCATTTCTTGGTAAACCTCGATAGCCCGCAACGGAAGCGGTTGCCACAATATGCCCACCACCTTGGGTCCGGAATGCTTTAAGCGCAGCCCTGACGGTAGCGATAGCACCATTTAGATTAGTATTGATTACGGCGAGCTGGTCATCTAAAGAGGCAATCTCGGCTTTGCCTGAGCGGGCAATCCCGGCATTAGCAACGATCATATCTAAACGCCCCAAAGAAGATTGAAAGCCCTTAATCACCTCATCCACCTGCGAAGTATCAGTGACATCAAGCCGCGCTATTTCTATCCTTGCTTCAGGGTAGGCTTTATGGATCTCGGCTTTTAATGATTGCAGCAGGGTTTCTCTACGTGCGCTAAGACCAAGATCATAACCTCGCTTTGCCATCTCCCATGCCAAGGCCTTGCCAATACCATCACTGGCTCCGGTTATTACGATTGTTTTATTCATTGCTAGCCTACCCTACAGTTGCTGCGGTCATCTTCAAATGGAGAAGTTCATATATTGTGCAGACGAAAGCCTAGCACAATAGCCAAGCCCAAATCATTAAGGAGGCAACAAAGCGGGATTCACAAAGCAGTAAGTCTATGAATAGTTCTAATCGTCTAGACTTCTCGTTTATGGCAGGCATATAATCCTGACTAGCTGTTCAATAACAACAATAGTGGTGTACATTCACTCTTAGCACCCATTCAATGACGG
Source organism: Oleiphilus sp. HI0043 (assembly GCF_001634935.1). NCBI lineage: Bacteria > Pseudomonadati > Pseudomonadota > Gammaproteobacteria > Oceanospirillales > Oleiphilaceae > Oleiphilus > Oleiphilus sp. HI0043. Next base: position 40,850 of record NZ_LWEY01001145.1, read on the forward strand.
ATCAAATCTATGCCTAGCTCAGACGCTTTTACTCATTACCGCACCTGCAACCTTTGTGAAGCAATGTGCGGTGTCGCGATCAAAGTTGAAGACGCACAGATTATCTCTATAAAGGGCGATCCTGATGACCCGTTAAGCAAAGGCCATATTTGCCCGAAAGCGCTCGCCTTAAAAGATATACAAGAAGACCCGGACCGGCTTAAAGTTCCACAGCTAAAAACCAAAGATGGCTGGAAACCCATCACTTGGAACAGAGCGTTTGATTTAGTTGCAAACAAAATTGGTGATATTCAACAACAGCACGGTAAAAATGCTGTAGGTGCCTACCTTGGTAATCCGAACACCCATCATCACGGCAATATTCTATTTGCACCAATGCTGCTGAAAGCACTGCGTACCCGCAATAAATTTTCTGCCACCTCCAATGACCAGCTACCGCATATGCAGGCAAATCTGGAACTGTTTGGGAATCAATATTTATTCCCAGTGCCTGATATTGATCATATGGATTTGTTTATTCTTCTCGGCAGTAATCCGGCAGCATCAAATGGTAGTTTAATGAGCGCGCCTGACTATTCAGCAAGGCTCAAGAAAATCATTAAGCGTGGCGGTGAGGTGATTCTACTTGACCCAAGAAAGACTGAAACAGTCAAAACAAGTACCGAGCATTTATTCATCAAACCCGGTACCGATGCCTTCCTGATACTCGGAATTATTAACACTTTATTTAATGAGAATTTAATCGAGACAGGCCGGCTATCAAGCCATCTTGAAGGGATCGCCGAAATACAGCTTATCTCGTCCGACTTCAACCCAGAGCACGTGAGCAGCATTACAGGTGTTACCGCCGAAGATATCAGAACACTAGCCCGCAAACTGGCTACCACCCCAAGGGCTTGCCTGTTCGGTAGAATGGGCACCTCAACTCAGGAGTTTGGTGGCCTGGCGACCTGGTTAGTTTATGTGGTAAATATTCTGACAAACCATATGGATGAGCGCGGCGGTTTAATGTTTAGCAAACCCGCAGCAGATATGGTTGAGCTAGCAGCATGGACAGGCCAAAAAGGCCATTATAATCGTTATCAGAGCCTTTCAGGTCTACCGGAATTTGGTGGAGAATTGCCTGCCAGCACCATGGCTGACCAAATCCTCTTGCCTAGTGATGAGCAGATAAAAATGATGATCGTCATGGCTGGCAATCCTGTGCTCAGCAGCCCGAATGGTCAGCACCTTGATCAAGCCCTCGATTCGCTGGATTTCATGGTTTCTATTGATTTTTATATCAATGAAACCTCAAAGCATGCCGATATTATCCTGCCTCCGACTGCGCCTTTGGAGCAGTCTCATTATGATATTGTTTTTAACCTGCTTGGTGTTCGGAATGTCGCTAAATACTCACCCGCCTTATTCGAGGTAGATAAGTCTGCTCGTCATGACTGGCAAATAGCGCTTGAGCTTCAGCACCGACTTGGCAAAGGCTCTATTAAGCAAATTATTGGTGAACAATTTTCTTACCAATCACTGAAGCGCTTAGGACCCGACGGCTTATTGGATATCATCCTTCGTACCGGCCCTTATGGTACGCAGCTCCCTGGCACTAGCCAAGCAGGGCGTTTCCTGGTCGATGCCTTACAGGGGTTCTTACCAAGCAAACACCCAGCCCGGAAGATTCTGGATCTCAGCCCTTATGGTTCTCAAAACAGAAGTTTGAGCAAAGGCCTTTGTGTTAGCTCTTTACTTAATTACCCTCACGGTATCGACTTAGGCCCCTTGCAATCTCGCCTACCCGAACGGCTCTACAGCGTGAAGAAACGAATTCGACTCGCACCGAATACTTACTTAAAAGATATGACTCGCCTACGTAAACGCGGCGAGCAACTGCTTGACAGTCACAAAGCCGAAAACGGACAACTCTTATTAATTGGCAGGCGTCACGTCCGCTCTAACAATTCCTGGCTACATAACAGCAGGCGCCTGGTAAAAGGTAAAAATCGCTGTACTCTGATGATCCACCCTGACGACGCGAAACAAGTACAACTTAAAAACGGAGAACTCGCTCACGTAAGTAGCAGAGTTGGACAGCTTGAGATTGAAGTAGAGTTAACTGAAGATATCATGCCGGGCGTTGTCAGCATTCCTCACGGCTGGGGGCACCAGCGCGAAGGCTCAATGCTATCTGTTGCAAGCAAGCGGCCCGGGGTTAGTGTCAATGATCTAACAGACGACAGATATGTAGACAAACTGAGCGGCACCTCTGTATTGAACGGCGTTCCAGTGCAAGTTCTTAAAGTTGGTCAAGACAAGAGAAAACGTACAACGCGTTCTCGTGCAAATAAATCCAGGGTACGTATGAGTGCCAAGCTTTCTTAGCCGGAATAAGTAAAACATATACTCTTATGCACCAGGTTCTAACATGATTATCGACCCCTCTTTTTTAAGCCCGGATGCATTAGATGGCCTAATAAACGACTATTGTTTAAGAGACTGGGGACTCAATGATGTCGAAGCCCCTTTGGAAACAAGAAAGTCTCAGGTGCAACAGGCGCTAAAGCAAGGCAAACTGGTCATACAATATAGCGAAGAGGAAGAAAGCGCTCATATCATGTCTGCAGACTCTCTCGGCCTGGATAATTAGATTAGATGCCCTTACAAGATCAACACCCGCCGATCATCCCCCACGAACAACTTGCCAAGTTGATTGGTGAATTACGGTTTGATGAACTTCTTCAGCAGCTGGAACAGTTTCTCATAGATGGGCTTGAGTCAAACAAGACAACTGCCAAAGCTAAAATAAATGGCTTTGAGGTCAAGCTCAATTATCGGAATAATACAGTCGAAGGTGCCTGCCAATGTCCAGAGTCTGATGGCTTTGACTTCTGCCCACATTGCGCAGCACTCTGTCTGCATGTTAACCGGAATACCCAGCAAATATCATCTCTCGCCAAAGGCCCCGACAAAAGCCGGGTACTTGCCTACCTGCTTAGTCAAGATAAACAGAACCTAGCAAAAGAGTTCTTATCTTTATTGAGCAAGGACAGTGAGCTATTCGAACGCTATGTGCTCAGGGCATCCTTAAATCAAGGCGAACTAGATTACTCAGGACTGAAAAGCCAGATAACCGAGTTAACACGCAAACCTGAAAAACTGTTCAGCCAACGGCAGGTTAAACACTTTTTCGCAAAAATCGAGCGCTTTCTAGACGAGCTAAACGCTTTGGATCACTATTCTGACGCGGACAAAATGCTCAAACTAATGGAGCATATGCACCAGCGTCTGGTGCGCCTGCTCGATACAATTGATGACAACTCAGAGCAGCGTAGTGAAGCCGTTACGACCTACAGAGCACTGTATAGTAAATTACTATTGCAGCTGCAGGGGCGAGAAGAAACTAAAGCCAAGCGTTTCTTCAAACTATGGGTGAATGATCACCACGCTATTCTACCTCTTGATATTGAAGCCTTCCTGGATCAGAACATAACAAACAAGTTTATATCCCTACTCAATAAAATACTAAAAGATAAACTAGCTAAAAAAACCTCCAAGGCAACTGACGATCTCAAGCAAATCCAGCGAGAAAAAATTCTCCGGTACTTACTCGACTCGGCCCTTAAGAAAAACGATACCGACAAGGCCCAACAAATGAGAACTATGATTGAGCAAGGCCGCCAGTAAAGGCTGGCTATTTCCTATCAAAATTGCCCCGTGCTTTTCAATTTTCATGATAGGATAGCGGGCACATCAATACAGACTACAGCGTACTAAGGAAATATTATGAGCGACAACGCGCCTGAAATAAGCATGAACCCTGATGAACTTTATCTTGAAGAAGTCTATACAGACAACAAAGTCGGCACTATTCGTCGCATGACACCTGTCGATGCAAATGGCGACGCAGACAGCGCTAGACCCGTTCTGTTTATCGGCAGCACTCAAATGATGACGCCAGCTGGACCACTTCCTTTGAACTTCGAACTTCAAGGTTCTACTCTGGGTCAAGCGGCAGCTAACTTTGGCGAAGCAGCAAACAAGTCGCTTGAAGATACAATGAAAGAACTTCAAGAAATGCGTCGTGAGCAGGCTTCTCAGATCGTCGTACCGGGCCAAGGCGGAAGCCAAATCCAAATGCCTTAAAGCATTTTTTCAATGGGGTCAGACTCGATTGAAAAATAGCCATACTTATGTAGGCGGGGCCTCCAGTCGCGCAAACCGAAACCAGGGAATCGTTTGAAAGCCCCGTGGCACAGCAAGCGCCCCGAGGACGGGCCGCCTACAAAGTCATAATACTTATATGTAAAAGTTGGCACGCAGTCTGACCTACTGAAATAGCGGTTTCGACTAGAGCCTACAAATACCCTGCCCAAACTTAGTCAGCAAAGTGCCAAAACTTGCCGTTGAAGGTTGATTTTGGTTTGGCCGAATGTTACTGGCTTCAAATTCCTGGGTGATGTCTGTAGATGGTGAACAACCAACTTAACAAAGTGTTAAGTCGGCTTTCGGGTCTTCCCTAATATAATTTGAGCTAGCTTGATTGTTTATTAAATAAACTAAAAATGAGGCTTCTAGGTGAATACTTGATAGGTGTTCTAGAAAACGTAAATGAATCCAACGCCGACCTCAGCTTCATAGTTGTTGCGTGCGATTGGGCTATCCGCAATGTCACTACTATAACGCTCATAAACCGCCTCGCCGAAAACCTGCCAATTCTCATTTACATAATGGCGATAATTGTAATTAAATCCAAACGAGCGAAATCCTCCACTCAGGTCGGTCTCATTCAGTCCCGATGCAACTGACTGCTCTGCATCTATACCAAAATCTTTATTGACATAATCACTATCGTGAAATACCAAAGCGATGGCAATTTCATGGCCGGTTCCGTCGTTCTGACCACCGAAGCGGTGCCCCACGCCAAAAAGACCAAGACTTCCGTTTTCACCGGTCACCACTCGAGCATCCAGCCAATAACGCCAGTCGGTATCGAAAGCATGGCGTGCTTGCAAAACTAGTTCAGTTCCCTCATCTCCTTCACCGAGACCATCCAAACGACCGTCATCAGAGTCACTTTCTTCACGCCCCTCATCGAAGCCCACGACAGCCTCGAATAGCCATGTGTCAGAACGAAGACCACGCCACCCGAGCGCCTCACCGGCCCAGAAGAAAATATTATCACCTTTACGCCATTGCACCGCACCGGCAGGATCGACTTCTGCGCCAAATTCATCAGACCCTTCGTAGGCTGATTCGTATTCAACAGCCAGGCCAAGTCCGAAGGCCCAGCCATCATTGCCCCGCGTAAAGTCATCAATTGAAGGTAAGGGCACCATAGCTGTTTTTGTGTCCTGGGCTAATGCTGTTTGAAAGGAGAGTGTATATAAGCAAGTTGTCAAAAGCATGCCAGTAATTTTTTTCATTTAAATTCAACTTATAGAGTGAAGAACAATAAAGTACGTGAAGAATATATTATTGGATCACGCACAATTATTTTCGCTTGAAGGTTCGATTCTAGTGACTAAAAAAAGTGTTCTAATATCCCAAAAGCACTTTTAATAAACTCTATCAGACACTCATCTGGCCTTAATATAACTAAAGCGATAACTATGGTTGTGTACTCTTGGCGATAAATTTCAGTGTTTTCAACGGCATTCACTTCATCTCTTCTTCGTTAATGTCTCAAAGCTAAAATTGACTGTATTAACCTGATACAAATAAGGCTGAAGAGTGACAGAATATCGGATAGTTACTTCTAAAACGAATGTTTGCATCTTTCACTTTCCCAAAGGTACTGCTTTGGTGGCTTGTGGCCTAAATATTCAAGCTTTATGATCAAAGCCGAATGGCAACTTTGCGGACCTAATACGCCTTTGCCATGTTATTTGGTAATGTCACGCTCGGTATTTCAAACTGTAAGGTCGGGGTTGAGCCGATACAACTTATACGTCTAAGTCCTCATAACACGCAGGCATAAAGCGTGGCGTACACACAGCTAAAAACACCAAGTCACCCTCCCCGTCGTTATATATCTTCTGCCTAATGCCTTGCGGGATCAGTACTACATCCCCAGCGCTAACCTGCTGTTCCAGATCTCCAACATAAACCTTGCCTGAACCCTGCTGAATCACATAGCGCTCACTGACTTCTGTTAAGGCATGCCAGCGCGTTGTTTTACCCGGTTCAACTCTAGCTCGCGCAATCGAAAGTGCGGGATCATCGTCAGTATTTAACATCTCCAAGATATAGCAGCCCTCGTGAAAGTAATACTCTTCCCTTTCTGGCGTTCTATAGATACTCAAATTATTCCTCCATTCACCTTCATCTGTGTTATCAACAGGCTTTTCTTGTTAGTATTCGCGCCATATTTGTTCCCTTATTGAATACTGTAAAGAGACGCCAAAATGTCGTATATCATAGGCCAACGCTGGGTCAGCCAGACCGAACCCAAATTAGGATTAGGAATCATCAGCGAGTTTGAAAACCGCCGAGTGACGATCACATTTCCGGCAGCCGGGGAAACTCGCACCTACGCCAGCGTCAACGCGCCTATCAGCCGTGTAGTGTATAAGGCTGGCGACACGATCACCAGCCATGAAGATATCGATTACCTGGTTCTCGACCTCGACCAAAGCGCAGACATTATTACTTACATTGTTGAAAATAAAGAAAGCTCTCAACACGAAGAACTGAGTGAAGTTGAACTTAACTGTTTTATCCAATTTACCTCACCACTTCAGCGCCTGGTTAGCGGCCACTATGACCGAAATAGAGCCTTCCGACTTCGCTATGAAACGCTGCAGCACAAGCACCGCTTACAGCAGTCGTCAACGGATGGGCTGCTTGGTTCACGCACAAGCTTACTTCCTCATCAAGTATATATCGCTGATACTGTCGCGAAGCGCCATGCCCCGAGAGTATTGCTAGCCGATGAAGTAGGACTAGGTAAAACCATTGAAGCAGGCATGATTCTCCACGCCCAGTTGCACAATGGTTTAGCCAAAAGAGCTTTGATCGTCGTTCCTTCTACACTGGTGCATCAATGGCTGATCGAAATGCTACGCCGCTTCAATCTCAGCTTTTCTATCTTTGATCGTGAGCGTTTTGATAGTTTGACCGAAGAAGGTATCGAAAAGCCCTTTGAGACCGAGCAGCTAGTTCTCTGCCATCAGGACTTCCTGATTAATGAAGATATAAAAACCGCAGCCTTAGCGGCCGACTGGGATTTACTGATTGTCGATGAAGCGCATCACTTACATTGGAGCGAATCAGAAAGCAGCATCGAATACCAGTGCATTGAAGCCTTGGCAGCTAGAAGCCGCGGCGTACTATTGCTTACGGCTACGCCTGAGCAAGCCGGTATCGAGAGCCACTTCGCCCGTTTGCGCTTGCTCGACCCTGACCGTTTTCACTCCTTAGAAAAATTTATTGAGCAAGAACAAAACTATCAGGAAATCTCTGATTTGGTCGGAGAGCTTCAAGGTCTTGAAGACGGCTCGTCACTGCCAATTAAAGCCCTTTCCCTACTCGGTGATGATGCACAAAATATCGATATTCCGGAAGCAATACAAAGGCTACTTGATCAGCATGGCACCGGTAGAATACTGTTCCGCAATACTCGCCAAGGTGTTGAAGGCTTCCCGGATAGAATCCTACAGCCTCACCCACTCGATGCAGCTGTTGGTGATGATCAATTTGAAGATGAAGCCGGCATTAAACAGAATCCGAAAGTCACTTGGCTAACCCAGTTCCTGAAAGATAACAGAGATGAGAAAGTCCTGATCATCTGCGCCAGTGCTGAAACGGCTTTAGCGCTGGAGTCCTATCTTCGACTACGAGAAGGCCTGCGAACAGCAGCCTTCTACGAAGGTTTAAGTATTATTGAACGTGATAGAGCCGCTGCCTACTTTGCTGATAAAGAGGAAGGTGCACAAGCCTTAATCTGTTCAGAAATTGGCAGCGAAGGCCGAAACTTCCAGTTTTCACACGACTTAGTGTTATTCGACTTACCAGAGAACCCTGACCTACTCGAACAACGTATCGGCCGCTTAGACCGAATCGGGCAAACACATGACGTCAATATTCATGTGCCCTTCATTCCTGGCAGCCGCCAAGAGGGTTTATTCAACTGGTATGACCAGGCTCTGGATGCCTTCACTCACAGCTGTGCGGCAGGCTTTGCAATTTATGAACAGTTTGCCGTCGAACTGGAAAGTTACTTAAGCGAAGGTGACTTTCAATCTGATCAGGCCTTGTCTTTTATCAAACAAGCCCGTGAGCATCGCGATGCGGCTATGGCAGCTCTTCAAACGGGTCGTGACCCCCTACTTGAGCTTAACTCCTGCAATCCTGAAGAAGCCGAGAAAATCATTGCCTTGATCGAATCTGAGGAAGCAAGCCAGGACCTGTCCTCTTACATGGAAAAGCAGTTCAACCTTTACGGTGTTGAACAAGAGTACCAGTCAGACCAGACTCTGATCATTCGCCCTGGAGAGCACATGCTGGAGCAGCACTTTCCCGGCTTAAACGATGAAGGCAACACCTTAACCTTCCACCGTTTGAAAGCGCTTGTCCGGGAAGATGTCGAGTTTGTCTCATGGGAACACCCGATGGTGACCGATCTAATCGAGCAAACCTTAACAGGAGAGCTTGGTAATGCAGCCTTGGCAACCATGTCGGTAAAAGGTGTTGAACCTGGTACTTTATTTTTGGAAGCCATATTCGCGCTGAACAGCATGGCACCAAAGTCTCTGCAGCTTGACAAATTTTTGCCGGTATCGCCTCAGCGGATCGTTGTTAATATTACCGGCCGCGACCTTAGCGAAGTTTTACCCTACGAGCAGCTTAATGAGCTCTGCAAAGGGCTTAAGCGATCGATGGCGCATGCCGTATTGAAAGAGATCCGTAACGATATTGGTACACTACTTGAGCATGCTCAAAAAACTGCCGAAGCTTCGGTTCCTTCATTGATCAGCCAAGCTAGCGAAGACATGAACAGGGAGCTAGGTAATGAAATTCAGCGCCTGATTAGCCTCCAGGAAAAGAACCCTTTAATTCGCGACGAAGAAATCGACGCTCTGCGTCACAGACAAAGTGCTTGTCAGGAATATATTGAAAAAACAGGGCTAGAAGTTCAAGCCATGCGAGTTATTATCAACACATGATCGAAAAGCAGCACCTGGTAAAAATAGCCAATACACAAATGCCCTTCGGGAAGTACGGTGGCCGTCGTTTAATCGATCTACCTGAAGAATATTTACTCTGGTTCAGAAAAAAAGGCTTTCCGAGCGGCGAGCTAGGTACACTGCTTGAACTGACGCTTGAGATTAAAATTGAGGGCTTGGATAAAGTTATACATCCCCTTAAACGATAGTGCAGTACGTTAGGCGCTGTAGAGCTAAAAAATGGCCTCATGTAGGCAGAGGGTTCCACCCCTCGCTAGTCGATGCCTCGCGCTAAACCTCAGCGAGCCATGAAAGGCTCTGCCTACAGATTTAGCCGGGATGTTTAACTCGATACAGAGTAAGACCCTTATTTTTTACAATAACGCCTAATATTACACCGTTCAATTTGCAGACAACTTTTCTATTTCTAAACTAGACTCATACTAACGTGCACCTTCACTTGGGTAGAGTTCAGTAATGGAAAAGACCAGCGAGCTAATTTGGCAAGACACTCAGCACCAAGAGCTTTTCAGGCTGATTGATGCCTTGAAGGCCCCTAATTCCGGCCAAGAAATCTTTACCCGGCTGTCCAGCTACGCCGACCACCACTTCTGTCTCGAAGAAGCCTACATGCTCCAACTTAACTACCCCAAAACCGAAGCCCATATTAAAGCGCACAATCAATTTCGTGATGAACTGGATGACATGGTAAACAGTATGGGTAAGTTTGACGCTCTGGTTCGTGAATCTATTTCAATATTTCTGCGAGAGTGGTTACAAAGACATGTATTCGGCATCGACAAGGACTTTGAAGCGTTTGTACTGAAGTCGAAGGTAAAATAACAAAACAGGATACCAATGAAAAACATCACTCACCCAGCCTCGCCCGTTATCCTTGAACAAAAGCCTCCTAACCTCTCTAAGGTGAATTTTGATCAAGCTCTCATTGAATCAAAAAGCCAATACACAAAAGCACTTAAAAGCTGCCAGGAGCGCCTTCTCCAAATCCAACAAGCCTATTATCGACAAGGCAAACGAGCAATTATCGTGTTTGAAGGTTGGGACGCCTCAGGTAAAGGTGGGGTAATTAGGCGAATTAGCGAAAAGCTCGACCCCCGCGGTTTTAGGGTCTATCCGATATCAGCGCCTCACCCCGATGAGCAAGGCCGACACTACCTGTATCGCTTTCAAACCCGTCTTCCCAAGCCAGGCACCTTAGCCATTTTTGACCGTTCTTATTACGGCCGGGTGCTTGTCGAGCGAGTAGAAGGCTTTGCACCAGAAACAGCTTGGCAGAGAGCTTATCAAGAAATAAATGAATTTGAGCGAATGTTGACTGATGACGGCGTGCACCTGATCAAGTTCTTTTTACATATCACGCCCGAAGAACAACTTAAGCGTTTTGAACTACGTTTAAACACACCAGAAAAGCAATGGAAGCTAACAGAAGAAGACATCCGAAATAGGCTAAAATGGGACGATTACACACACGCAAGCAACGATATGTTCCGTTTCACTAGTACCGAAGCATCACCCTGGAACGTAGTACCCGCTAATCATAAGTGGAGCATGCGAGTTGCTGTCATGCAGAAGCTGAATGATCAGCTTGTGAAAGGTGTTGATATCACACCACCCGCTCTCGACCCAAAGCTGGTCAAAGCTGCCAAGAAGCATTTGGGTCTAGAAATTTAGGCAGGAGTGATTTACTTCTGCTTCGCTTCAAAAGCTTCGAGCTGCTGAGGCGTTGCCTTCAATTGATGCTTCTCTTTCCATTCAGAATAAGGCATACCATAAACGGCTTTACGCGCCTGATCATAGTCAATTTCAACACTTTGCTCTTCGCCAGCGGCCATGTACCATTTTGCTAAGCAGTTACGACAGAAGTCAGCCAGAATCATTAGGTCGATATTTTGCACTTCTTTGTGGTCGTCAAAGTGTTTTAGCAGTCGACGAAAAGCGGCCGCTTCGATCTCGGTACGTTGTTGATCGCTCATATTTTCAAATGCGGTATTTACAGACATATTATCCCTTAATATTGTTTAATTAGTGCGCCAAGGCTATCGGTTTTTTTGTAGATAGTATCAGAAGCACGCTTATTTTTTCTGAAATGTGCGCCACAAATACTGGGCTCACTGAGACTTTACTTCAGACTCTAAGTAGTCGAGCAAAAATTCTTGCTCTAGAGGTTTGGAAAAGTAATAACCCTGCAGTTTTTCCACGCCTAACTCAACGAGTTTACGACACTGAGCCTCAGTTTCCACCCCCTCAGCCACAACATCAAACTTGAGCAAGCGCGCGGCATGCGTAACAGCTGTCACAATAGCAAAACCACTCGTATCCAACTTCGTGATAAATGATCGATCAATTTTTACCGTATTTACCGCTAAATCCTGCATAGCGGATAATGAAGAGTATCCTGTTCCAAAGTCATCAATCGAAACTTTGATACCACGTGACTGTATAGCCGAAATGGTCTCCATCATCTTTTCAGTATCTTTGGCAAATACTGATTCTGTAATTTCCAAGTAGATGAGCGAAGGGTCAATACCACTTTCTTGTACAGCTTCATCAACTATGCTCAAGAAGTCAGAATCCTCTAATTGAATCACTGAAACATTAATACAAACTGAAACCCGCCTCAGACTTTGCCACGCAAGCGCAACTTTACACGACTCTTTAAGAACCCATACGCCTATTCGATGTATTGAACCGTACTGTTCAGCAATTTTGATGAACTCATCAGGAGGGATGCTCTTACCTTCAAAATCCCATCTCAATAAAGCTTCAAATGCGATGTTCTTACTATTATTTGTTGATACGATCGGTTGAAAAACAAGACGCATCTGATCCTTATCAATCGCATCATTTAATCCTTTTTTCAGTTCAAGCTCATATTGGTGTTTAGCTTCCATTTCTGGTGTGAACACACAAACTTTTGAGGGTTTTGTTTTTTTCTGGTGATACATTGCCGTATCAGCAAACTGAATCAACCTGCTTTCAGAGCGCTCATGCTCGGGATATAAGCTAATCCCAACCGTCGCGCTAACCGGCAATATCCCCTCATTTGATTGATGTTCATGAGATAAAATTTCAATTATCTCGTAGGCCTGTGAGATGGCTTTTTCACTACTACAATCTTCAATGGCAATCAGGAACTCATCACCGCCCCAACGGCATAACAAACTTTCATTGGCAACTTTTTCACGAAGCCGTCGAGCACTTTCTTCTAAAATTTGATCCCCTACCTTATGCCCATAGGTATCGTTTACTTTCTTAAAACCGTCAAGGTCTATAAATAATAAACTCAGGGTGCTCCTTTTCTCATCACTTGCCTGCAAACTCGCTTTAAGGTTCTTCAGAAAAGAGTTCCTATTGTGCAAATGGGTTAGTGAGTCTAAATTAGAAAGCTCATAAATTTTCTGCGTTCTCTGCTCTACTTTTTGTTCCATACGATTTACTAACAAGGCATTTTCATTCTTTAAAGCAATCGCATCTCGAGCAAAGTTTGCTGACTTAGCTGAAATGATGAGCATCACGAGACTATAGCTAAGCCCTAACACACCAATATTCTGATCGGTCGCGTCGTTACTGAGTAAGAACACCACCGACACAGGACACAACAAGGCAAAGGTATAAAACATGGACGTAAGTTTATGAGCAGCCAACACAATAGCCGACCCACCGGCCATCCCTGAAATCACAATTATAATCGTTACCTTCTCAACCAAGGGACTATAACTCACAGCATAAGCGGCATAGCTAGACCACATTAAGGCCGTTAGATTGACCCCATAAATAAAGCGTCTGACTGACCTTTTGCCGTCGTAGTGAGTCTTCGATAAATGCTTCTTCCAGGATACCCAGTCAATCAGCCTAACAAGCAGTAAACTCATCATCCCTAACCACCAGGTAATTTTAAACTCTTGCAGAACAGGATTATCGTAAAAATAAACTAAAAAGCTGGAAGCAATAATCGATATTAATATGCCAGAAAAGGCATTCCCATAAAGAAGCTCAGCAGCATCACGTTGATCATCATATGAAAGTAAGTCTTGAGTACTGCGCTGCACATGTCACCTAAACTAAGTTATTTCAAGATTGATAAGAATTCTTAAGCGCCCGGACTACACAAAATTATGGCGCACGTAGACTACCATGCTGTAGGCGCACAAAATTGCTCATTTCGTGAACAATTGCAACAAATTCGCCCATCACACAAAAGCCATCATATCTAGCTTGCCTTTCGGAATTTATAATGCGGTAATTGTAGTACATGATTACCATATACCTAAAATAAGACCTTCAACTAAAAGGATTTAGTGATGTCGATAAAAGACTGGCCCGAGGATGAGCGGCCTAGAGAAAAACTCCTCAAATTTGGTTCACAAAGTCTGAGCGATGCCGAGTTACTTGCCATATTTTTACGCGTCGGCACGCGCGGGCAAAGCGCTATTGAACTGGCGCGCGCCTTAATCCGGCACTTTGGCTCGTTACGACAGCTAATTGGTGCAAGCCAAAAGCAGTTCTGCGCTCATCCCGGCATGGGCCCAGCCAAGTACACTCAATTACAAGCTACGCTGGAAATGAGCAAGCGATGCTTTCATCATGAAATTCAGGAAAGCGATGCGCTTACCAGCCCTGAAGCAACTCGCAACTTCTTACGCAGTGCGATTATCCACAAGAAGCAAGAAGTATTCGGCTGCCTGTTTTTAAACAACCAGCACCAAGTATTGAAGTTCGAAGAACTATTTCAGGGAACAATAGATTCTGCCTCGGTTTACCCACGCGAGGTCGTCGGCAAAGTGATTGAAAACAATGCCGCTGCCGTTATCTTTTGTCACAACCACCCTTCCGGTTCAGCAAAACCGAGCCAAGCCGATATTGAGCTTACCCGACGTTTAGTTAAAGCTTTGGAGTTGATTGACGTACGCGTGCTCGATCATATGATTGTCGCGGGTTCTCTTGTCGTGAGCATGGCTGAGCTGGGGCTGCTATAAACATTAGCCAAAGCCTTTCAAGCCACCTTGGCCTTCACCAAGATAGGCAGCACCATAGACACCCGCCGAATCCCCGAGCTTTGCGCAAACGATCGGGGTTTTGGCGTGTTCGGTAAATACATGCGCTGCCATCCGCTCATTTATATCTGAATAGATCTCGATAATATTGGACATGCCACCGCCCAAAATAATGATCTGCGGGTCAAGTATATTAACCACCTGAGCAAGCGAAGCAGCCAGCTGGTTCAAGTAGCTTTGCCAAATATCTGCCGCCTTGGCATCTTTGGCTCTCATAGCCGAAATAATTTCTTCAGAGCTAAGTACCTGAGCGTACCTAAGATGATAGCTCATGGCTAAACCTGGCCCCGACAAGTAGGTTTCAATACAGTCTTTGCGACCACAATAGCAAAGCCTGCCTCTCTCTGGCTCGGGTAATTTATCCAACTCAAGAGCTGGCAGACAGTTATGTCCCCACTCCCCGGCAATGCTATGTAAGCCAGCTAACACTTTTCCGTTGACGACAAGGCCCGAACCAACACCCGTCCCAAGAATCACGCCAAAGCTAATCTCTGGCACTTGTGCGCCGAACCCTTCTTTGCCACTTCCTGCAAGTGTTTCAGCTAAGGCAAAGCAGTTTGCATCATTTTCCAGATAGACCTCACAAGCGAGTAGGCGCTTAAGATCCTCAAGCAAGGGTTTACCATTCAGTACCACGGAATTGCAGTTCTTCATTACTCTCGGCCCCGTCACGGAGTCTGTCAGTGCACCGGGCGCACCAATGCCAATTGCTTCACCCTGGCTCAAACCACAGACCTGTTTCGCCTCACCAACTAGACTCGCAATTGCCTGTAAGGTTTGCCCATAATCATTTTTTGGTGTTGCAACTCGTTGCCGCCAGAGAACTTTTTGACCGTCCAAGACAACAGCCTCTATTTTCGTACCACCGAGATCCACACCAAGTTTCATAAATCCCCTTCTATCAACCATCCACACCCAAATATGAGCGTCATTTTGTACCTGATAAAGCCGATACCACGTTACAAGTTTATACACATTTTTGAAAATATTTTTTGCGATTAAAAATGCTTTCTGGTATAAAGGCGGGCTCTTTAGTGAGGACTCCAAAAAAGGGTCCGATATTTGAATTTTTTTGAACGTGCTTTCAAGGGACGTTTCGAAGTTGGAGGCAAGGTTACAATGTCTAGAGTATGTCAGGTTACAGGCAAGCGCCCAGTAGCAGGAAACAACGTTTCACACGCAAAAAACCGCACACGTCGTCGTTTTTTGCCTAATTTACAATCTCACCGTTTTTGGGTTGAGGGCGAGAAGCGTTTTGTTAAGCTTCGTGTATCTACCAAAGGTATGCGTATTATCGATAAAAAAGGCATCGAGACAGTTCTTAGTGAACTACGTGCTCGCGGCGAGAAAGTTTAGGAGATTGAGCAATGCGTGATAAAATCCGTTTAGTTTCAAGCGCTGGTACTGGTCATTTCTACACGACTGACAAGAACAAGCGTAACATGCCAGAAAAGATGGAAATCAAAAAGTATGACCCAGTTGTGCGTAAGCACGTGGTCTACAAAGAAGCTAAAATCAAGTAAGATTTTCTACCTTTCGAGGTAGGCAGCTTATTGCTTCCATTGAAAAGCCCGACTTTATTGTCGGGTTTTTTGTGCCTGTCTATGTCTATATTTTCAAAGTTTCAAGCTAATAGCCTTTGGGTAGTTTTACCTCTAATTCGATGGGTAAATGGTCAGATACCGGAAACGTTACCACGCCCGCCCTCTTAACCAATAGGCTACGACTCACCAGAATATGATCTAAGGCCTTTTCAGGGCGCCAGCTAGGAAATGAATGAGATACGCCCGGCAAAGTCACCAAGCCGGCTCCTTTTAGCGGAGAGTCATGCAGTATTTTCTCGGCATGGGTATTCATGTCGCCCATCAACACCACATGGTTATAGTCATCAACCAAATCCCGAACAAAACGTAGCTGCTGTTTTTGGGCACTATCGCTGAGCGACAAGTGCATAATCACCAATACGATCGGATCTTCCTCTTTTCCGTACTCGGCAACAATCACGCCTCGGCCAGGTATTAAGCCAGGCAAGCGATGCTCTTCAACCTTGATTGGCCGGAAACGACTTAACAAGCCATTACTATGCTTTGCTACAGGACCAAAATTTCTATTTAACTGCTGATACCAAAACGGCAAACCTGCATTACTCGCAAGGTATTCGACCTGATTAATAAATCCGCTGCGCAAGCTACCGCCATCGACCTCCTGCAAAGCCACCATATCGTACTGACTAATCAGCTCAGCAATTTTATCCAGATTGTCTTGCCGCTTTTTGTGAGGCAAAACGTGCTGCCAACTACGTGTCAGATAGTGACGGTAGGAAGAGGTGGAAATACCCACTTGAATATTGAAGGTTAATAGTCGAATCGTTTTGTCTGTTTCAAGAAACGGGGTCTTTTTCAGTTCTTCAGGGTGCACCTGTTGCGATGCTGCGTTTTGTAGCGACTCATTGATCGGCGTAATCAGTTCACTGATACGATGTTTGATTCGTTGATACATAAACTAGAATTACCCTGTTTCACGACGACTATTCATTACCACATTAATCGGCCTTAACAACAGCATAAGCGGCCCTTATGATTTTCTCAAGGCAAAAAAAATGGGGCTCATCACCCCATTCTTAAAAACGACAAATCCGGCACTAGTTCTTCTTAGCTTCTCGTTCTTTATTAACCAGATAATTCGCAATCTTTACCATATTGCCAAAGCTGCCTGCGTCACGAACACCGATTTTGTATTTGCCATTAACAATCAAAGCCGGTACACCTGTAATACGCAACTTCTTGATCTTGTCTTGAGCTTTTTTGATCGCCTCATCTATCTTGGAAATCTTTCTAAACCCACTGGCCTCAAATACCTTATCAAAGTCTTCAGACTTTATGCCTTTATCCATAAACAAAACTTTTATGTCGTCTACGTCTTTATACTTCTTAGGGTTCGATACGATCTTATCGAATAAGTACTGGTGCATCTCTTTGTACACACCCAGGAACTCAGCTGCGTAATAAGCTTTTGCATGCTCTACCCAACCAGGGAAGGTTGCTGGCATTAAACGGAAATCTACATCATCCGCCAAGCTTTTCTCCCACTCAGGTAAGTGGTCATTGTTAAATTCGTAACAATGCGGGCAGCCATACCAAAATAGCTCTAGTATTTCTATTTTAGAAGGGTCTGCGGTTTTTACCGGGTAAGGCAATTCTTTATAGTGGCGCCCTTTTTCCCAAAGATCCGCTGCAAAACTCATTTGACTAAGCAGTAGCATGATCGCTACAAACGGCATCAACCAAAAACGATTCTGGCTCTTTTTATCAGACACAAAGGCCCCCTTAATAACTATTTAAACGAACTATCCATAATAGCTTTAAGGTTTTACAGGTCAATAACACCTAGATGACCATTTAGTTAGAGTCTGGGTAAATGCCTTTAGTAGGCCTATCGTCTGGCCGGAAGGTATAGATACGAAAAAGCCAGGTCGCTGACCTGGCTTTTTTTACTTCATTTTAAGGTAAGGGCTGTTTAAATGCTTTATCCCGGAAGAAGGAACCTAATCCGGTCGATGCATCAACTTGCCACCAGCCAGCGAACCCCCATACTTCTGTTGTTTCTGAGTTATCATCTGCATTTGATGTGTCGTCTGTTACTGATTCAACATAAACATAATCGAGTGAACTATCCGGGCAATCAACAGTTGATGTACCGCCGCCCTCAAAACATATCAAGATTTCATCTGTTGAAGTATCGAGCGACCAGCTTAAACCTGTCTCAGAACCTCCATCCCATACTTCTGAAAATACGCCCCCGCTAGCAAAAATCATTTGCTCACTTAGGTTATGTTCAAAAAAGTAGGTACCCAATAAATCACTCTCAGCCGTCAAATCAACAGGGCTAGGCACTTCTGAGGCTAAGGTAGACTGAGTCACCATTAGCTCGGCACGCGTAGGTCCTTCCATCATACCGTCCTTTTTGACGACAATTTCGGGCCTGAACAAGTCACTAAAATCAGCTAATGCCACGTCATGTACTTCAGATAAACCAGCAATAGTAATTTCAAGATTACCTGAGCTATCTACCAACCAAGTTGTTGCCTCATCACCTGTATCTGTTGTTCCAGCACTTTCGTCATCATGCCTCCAGACGAATCGTCCAGTATTACCTGAGCTGTCAAATACATAATATTCTTCATACTCTGTCGAAGTGCCATCGTCATACCATTCTCTTAAGAGACCAGAACCCAGAACTCCCAGCTCTTGCCCTTGCGTCAGAGTTGCAGAGTCCGAGAAGTCCACTCCATTATTGCTTGCCGCAGCAAATGGATCTGCGCCCACACGCTGAAGTACAAAGGAACCTTCACCATCATCTAGGCTAAGCGCGTCTCCATTTAAAGACATGCTCCAACCGAGACCTGAAGGATGAGATAAACCGCCCTCACCGTCGCTTTGACCCAGCACGGAAACAGAGAAATCTCCTGTTTCCTGATCCCAGGTATAAGTTCCGTGCTCTGCTGAAGTTGGCACTATCACACCAACATCATGCTCTTCTCCGTTGTTGGTATGCATAATGATGTAGCGAGTTTCATCCACAAAAACCAGAATATTCATATTACCCGGCTCAGGTATCTGCCAGGCACCAATTAGTGGGTTCGTATCAGAGTATCCTCGCACAAGCTCATCCGGGCCTATATCATCATCGAACGTTAATACATCGCCATCGATCACCATGGTCATCTCGCCAATGGCATTATCAAGCCCTCCATCACCGTCACTTTCGCCAACTTTATTTGGTTCAAAAACACCGCTTGTTGGGTCCCATGTATATGTGCCATGCTCTGCAGAAGTTGGTAGCACACCATAAACCGGATCGGATTCCGAGTTTGCAGTATGCCCTACGATATAATTCGCATCACCATAAAAGACAACTGCATGGTAGTCACTGCCACCGTTATCAAGTAGCCAAAGGCCGATATTCTCTCCAGCCGGAGCACCGCCCGTTCCGCCACCATTACCCGGTAAGATGACAGCCGCTTTCAGATCCTCAAAAGCTACATTATTGAACATCAGTTCCTTATCACCGGCGCCCTGTAGCTGTACTCCTCCTCGGCGCACAATCGGCCCTGCCGTTTCGGAATTATCAACAAAGATAAACTGGTGACGCTCTTCACTATCCAAATCAACGAGCTTCGCTACCAATTCAGGCACCTCGAAAGAAATAACTTGATGTGAATCGATGGTTGTCGAGCTTATCGCCAGTTCAGCTATATGGAATACATCTGAAGAGTGGTCATAAACTTTCACAAAACCAATCCCTGCATTTTGATCACCGTCCAAACCACTGCCGTCACCTGAAGTCGACTCAAGATAAGCACGAATATGGAATGATCCACCATGATCATAACCATGACCAATATACAGCCCCCGATCAGACACTTCTTGCGTCACTGGCTGAGCAAGTAGCTCTGCCGCGGTCGAAAATACATCAGCAAAAGACGTCGCTGGAATTGGATCATGAATACCATCCTCATCAGGGTCTTCAGCGACAAAGCCTATTGGCACCACATTGTCGCAATCAAGGTTTGAAGCAAACCAAGGTGACCAGTCTGCATCACACTCGAAAATATACGAAGTGTTAACAGCGCTGAGCTCTGCAACAAAGATCTCTGCGCCATCACTAAAGACGGCATCCGCATCGAAAGCTTCATCACCAAAGGCTAAGTGAACTGGCAAACCAGAGACATCAAAGGCGGACAAATCTACATCCGTCGCGACAACATCGTTGGGATCACCATCAAAGCTTGCTGCAACTCTCGCGGTCTCACCAAGCGTTTCTGATCCATCGGCACCGTAACCGACAATGATAAACAGGTCATCAAGTCTTTCAATGCCATTGGCTGTCAGTACCGACATTTCTCCTGCACCGATATCTTCTGAGCTACGATCAACCCACATGCCAGTTTCAGGGTCTAACTCAAATAGCGTCTCAAGCTCACCACTTATTGTTCCGTATTCAAACTCAAGTTGAGTATTGCCCGCAGCATCGTGGTCATAGTCTATTTCAAACCATGTTGCCCCCGTAGAATCAATATCGCTTTCGGTAATGGCAACGGGTGCCGAGCCTGTATAAGTGCCGTTAGAAGAACAGGTTAAGGTTTCACTTTCATTTTGCTCTGAATCCGTAAAACTCCCACCAGCTATACCCGTACCATCATAGTTACCTGATAGTACAAAGCTTCGACCCGGTTCGTTATTAAGCTCTTCTACAGAGAAATCGCCATTAGTATCGATCGTACCAATCGACATCCAGCCGTCTTCGCCGTCACCTCCATTGAGAATAACCTGGTTTCCTTCCTGCTGTACTCGAACCAAAGCAAAACCTGATAACTCATCTTCCGCAACACATTGATCACCAGAGTCATTTAGCATCTCGTTATCTGGGTTAGTTCCGTCAACACTCCAGGCAAGTAGGTACTCACCAGACATATTAGGAACACCCGAGCCATCGCATGTGGTATCAGCTGTATATGGACAAGCATCGGCGTTATCACCGATACCATCGCCATCGGTATCAAACTGCTCTGTCGCATCATCAACAAACGCATCTTCCTGATCGACAATACCATCACCGTCAGCATCTTCGACTGTAGTACCACCAGTCCCACCATTATTCATTGCCATCAAGAAGGATTCAGCTGATAGTTGCCCATCAAAGAACCATTCCGTGTCATCAGAACAAGGTACAGACCCCCAACATACCAGTAGCGCACCATTTTCATCATCGACCCCAAAGGCGTGAATATATTCTGTTTCTGTGCCTCCATTGAGTGATAAAACCAAGTCCCCGGCTTCTATACTCCAGTCACCTGAATAGTGTGATTCTCCGCGCGACAAGGCATTGTCATCTAGCTCAGCACTAAACGAGCCATCAGAATTAAAGGTCATGGACTCCATAATGTAGTAAGGGTCGCCACCATCATCTGGCGCATCGTCGAAGTAAACATTAAAGCGAGTTTGGTCAGAAAGTTCTTCTACCGTAAACATATGACCAGAGGTGTCTCCCCCATCACAGGCATCACCTATTCCATTATGGTCGCTATCTTGCTGATCACTGTTTGCATCAGTCGGACAGTTATCAATATCATCCGGTATACCGTCTGAGTCACTGTCAGTCGCATCTTCACTCACTGCATACAGCATGCTAGCAATGTAGTCATTAGCTTCACCATCATGGAAGAACTTGGTAGAAATATGAGGGAAGCCATCAGACAAGATGCCTAGCTTACGAGAGAATACTCCTGAAGCACTTGTCGCCGTAAAGCGAACAAAGCCAGAATCTATCGACCAGGTAGTCGTGTATTCAGTTCCAGTGTGATGGTCTTCGAAGCTGCCGGTTCCACCGCTATCAAAAGCAACCGTATCTTGCTCGCTGTACCAAACGGTATCGTTCACTTCTTCTGTCGTTAGCAGCTTATCCAGGCCGCCACAGTCCTCGACAGCTTGGTCGTAGTCCGCTTCAACCGCGCCACTTTCGACATCCCCTGTGGTACAGGCTTCTGGGCCGCTAGTTCCCATATCACGCATCCACTGTGCAGGGCCGTCATATTCAATACTGGAATCATTACCTTCATCGATTACCGCACGAATACTCCCATAGTCCACAGACCCGGAAGTCAGCGTATATTCATCCCAGTCATGAGAACCGGTAGCAGTAGTAATTTCCAAGACTAAGGTTTCACCATCGATTAACCAGGTAAACTCTTCTCCCTCTGCAGGACCGTCTTCAAAGAAAACTGTCCCCGTACCATCATCTCGTATTTTGTAGAAAGCCTGGCTCTCAGGCTCGGTGTCACCTTCTGGGAAGGTGATTGCAAAGTGACCAACCACATTCTCAGCTGTGAATACACCGTCTTCAGAA
Source organism: Oleiphilus sp. HI0043 (assembly GCF_001634935.1). NCBI lineage: Bacteria > Pseudomonadati > Pseudomonadota > Gammaproteobacteria > Oceanospirillales > Oleiphilaceae > Oleiphilus > Oleiphilus sp. HI0043. The sequence continues at coordinate 62,982 of NZ_LWEY01001145.1, forward strand.
CCACTGCCACTACAGGCATCTCCAACACCATCGCCACCCGTATCTGCCTGGTCGGGGTTTGGCACATCGATACAGTTATCTTCACTGTCTACAACTCCATCGTGGTCTGAGTCTGGCTCTGGAGGAATATAGCTAAAGTTACCCTGAACCTCCTCAATCGCCGGACCATTCAAGCCACTATCATAATGGTGCTTACCTGCTTCGCGGAAATGCCCAGTACGAACATAGAGCTGACTGTCGGATGAGTCTTCGATCATTGAAGCAATCACAGCATCAGGCATTTCATCACCAAACTCTTTACCAAGCTCTGTAGGTAAAGCGAAAGAAATCACCAAGTTCGTATCATCACCTAATGGGTCCTCTATCGTCCAACTTGAAGAGTGATCGAGTGCTTCAAGCGACTCGCTATCCCAGTCATAGATATAGAAGCTGACATCACCACTTGTACCCTCATCACCACTTGTGTCGGCACCCGTTAGGTAGGCAAAAACTTCACCTTCATCAGAGTAACCCGCTGGCATACCCTGCCATTTCTCTGTCATTGAAGAGTCTGCTTCATAAATAATGTCACCTAACGAATCGGCTAACACAGGGCTACCCGTACCGTCATCTGTTTCCATTGCATTATGACAAGCCATCGTTGGTGCGGTACCGTCTGCCGGACCATCATCAGGTGCTCCCCCGCAGCGAACTTCATAAACATCCAACTGCGACACAGCATGTATCCCCAAAGCCAAGACCTCACTACCTGCAAAGACTTCTTCAGGCGCTGTTAGGCCTTCTTCACTCCACTCACGAGGGATCAAACCAAACATTGGCTCTTCCGTAACATTCGCAGAGAATGGCGTTACTTGCCAGTTCGCTAAAATGTTATCGCTTGCATCCTTTGCAACCACATTAGCTGTAACACCTGGCGTACCCTCAACCAACATTTTGTCTGATACTTCAACCCAACCATTGGCTCCGAGCATGAAACTTGAGTCTTCCTCAGTTTCCTCTACCCACATCGGTGCACCGGTGCTGGTGTCGTATCGATAACGACGCTCTTCAGTGTCATCAATCACACCATAGAAGAAGTCGAAGACCGGCTGATTGGCTGAGTCCTGATAATGCTCGTCGCCTTCCATCCAAACAAAGCCTACATTAGTTCCGGTTTCACCATCGAAGATAGTACTTGCAGACACTTCATCCATCGGCGTAAAGGTTTCTGTTGCATTGTAGGCACAGGTCGCAACAATCTGGCCGTCTGCACTTGCAAAGGTGAAGCTCTCTTCAACGGTGGCAACAATGACACCTGACTCTGCATCCAACTGACCATCAACATCCAACTCAGTTTGCATGGAACCATGCTCGCCGCTGTACTCATCGCTGAATGAAGCACTAATGCGTCCTGATGGATCGATCATCAACTCACCACCTTCATCATGCCCTTCATCACCAAAGCTAACCCTTAGAACAGAACCTTCTTGTCTCCATAGAGACACTCGAGTCATTTCATCATTTACATCGAAAGGACAAATGCCATCTTCAGTGCCTGACTCATCAGTTTCAGTTTCAGAGTTAACAATGCGTTCATTCAAGTAGAACAAAGCTACTGAAGGCACATCACACGCGTCACCAACACCATTTTCATCGCTATCTGCCTGTCCAACATTACTATCGAGTGGACAGTTATCGACATCGTCAGCAATCGTGTCGCCATCATCATCGGTGTCACAAGCGTTACCCAAGCCATCAGAGTCTGTGTCTTTCTGCTCTTCATTAGCGATTAGCGGGCAGTTATCATCTCCATCGTGACTACCATCGTCGTCACTATCCGCTAACAGTGGGTCCGTACCTTGAGCCGCTTCATTCTCATCGGATACGCCATCGTTATCATCATCTAAGTCACAAGCATTACCCTGACCATCCTGATCAGTATTCTCCTGGTTCGCGTTAACGATTAATGGGCAATTATCGACTAGATTTTCAACGCCATCACCATCAGAGTCCGGATCACACACATCACCAATCTGATCCCCATCTAGATCAAGTTGGTCAGCATTCTCCTTAACCGGGCAGTTATCACTAGCATCTTCAATCGAATCGTTGTCATCATCGTTATCACAGGCATCGCCTTGTGCATCATGATCAGCGTTCTCCTGAACTGGGTTTGCCACCGCAGGGCAGTTATCTACCGTATCTGGAATACCGTCCTGATCTTCATCAGCAGTACAAACATCACCCACTCCATCTTCATTGGCATCAGCTTGATCATCATTCGGAACCGTTGGGCAATTATCCGCATCATCATCAACAGCGTCATTGTCATCGTTCAAATCACAAGCATCACCTTCAGCATCATCATCTGAGTTACGCTGATCAGCATTAGCAATTGCTGGGCAGTTATCGACACCGTCATTGCTACCATCATCATCAGAATCGGCATCTGTAGGTGAAGTACCCTGAGCTTCTTCCATGGTGTTCAATACACCGTCACCATCACTATCAATGTCGCAGGCATCACCTTGGCCATTGCCATCGGCATCTTCCTGGCCTGCATTAGCAATCAGCGGGCAATTATCATCACCATCATTTTCGCCATCGTCATCTGTATCAGCATCAGTCGGGTCGGTGCCTTTTGCATTTTCCTCCGCGTCGCTTAGACCATCATTATCATCATCATGGTCACAAGCATCACCACCATCTGATTCAGAATCAGAGTTTTCCTGATTACTGTTAGCGTCAATTGGACAGTTATCGAAGGCGTCTTCTACACCGTCACCATCATCATCACTATCACAAACATCACCAAACTCATCGCCGTCTGCATTCAGCTGTCCAGGGTTCATATCGACAGGGCAGTTGTCCTGCTCATTGCCTACTCCATCATTGTCGGTATCGGCATCACAAGCATCACCAAATCCATCTTGGTCAGCATTGTTCTGGTCTTCATTTGCAACCGTTGGGCAGTTATCAGATTTGTCACCTAAGCCATCACCATCACTGTCTGATTGCTCATTTGGATCGTTATCGAAGTCATCAGCATCATCTGGCGCACCATCATTGTCATCGTCATGGTCACAAGCATCGCCTTGCGCATCGCCATCAAAATTTTCCTGACCCGCGTTGGCATCATTTGGACAATTATCAATGCCGTTTGCTACGCCATCGTCGTCATCATCACCCTGAGAGTCTTCCTGACGCGTCTCGTCTGTTGGGAAGGCATCATTCTTATCATCAACGCCGTCATCATCTGAGTCGCTGTCCTTAGGATCAGAACCCGCAGCCTCTTCTGCCTGGTCACTCACGCCATCATTATCATCGTCGCCATCACAAGCATCTCCGCGAGCATCGCCATCGAAGTTTTCCTGGCCTGGGTTAGCATCGGCAGGGCAGTTATCTAACTGATCGGCGAAACCATCCTGATCGCTATCAGCTTCACAAGCATTACCTAAGCCATTGCCATCAGTGTCTTCCTGATCCGAGTTAGCGGTCGAAGGACAGTTATCGACACCGTTCTTGATATCATCGCCATCACGATCATCATCACAGGCATCACCAAAGTCATCACCGTCTAGGTTATCGCTCTGGCCATTCCTATTCGGTACTGTTGGGCAATTATCTGCGCTATCTTCGACTGTATCGTTATCATCATCACTATCACAGGCGTCACCTTGGCCGTCACCATCTGAGTCACGCTGATCACTGTTACTATTCACTGGGCAATTATCACGGCCATCACCTACGCCATCTTCATCACCATCGCGGCTAGTCGGTGCAGCGTCGTTTATATCTAGTACACCATCGTTATCATCATCCGTATCGGCTGTATCACCAATACCATCGCCATCGGAGTCACGAGTCTCTAAAGCATTTTGGGGGAATGGGTCTGAGGCATCAGGTGTACCATCACCATCATCATCAGTGTCTGCATTGTTACCTGTGCCATCACCGTCTGTGTCTAATTGCTCAGAAGCAAGTAAAGAGAAGGCATCAGCATCATCTTCTACACCATCATTATCATCATCAGTATCAGTGTTGTTACCAATGCCATCACCATCTGTATCCGTATCTTCATTAGGGTTCAGTGGGAAACGATCTTCAGAGTCTGGCGTACCATCACCATCATCATCGGTATCAGTGATATTTGGCTCACCGTCGCCGTCTGTATCAGTACTTGCCAAGGCATCTAGAGGTGAAGCATCATCACTGTCGGCAACACCGTCACCATCATCGTCATCATCGGTGTTGTTACCAATACCATCACCATCGGTATCGGTGTCTTCACTAGAGTTTAGAGGGAAGGCATCTTCGGAATCAGGTGTACCGTCTCCATCATCATCGCTGTCTGCATTGTCACCGGTACCATCGCCATCGGTATCGACAATTTCATTCGGGTCAGTCGGGAAATCATCCAGATCATCGGCAACACCATCATTATCGTCATCAGTATCTTCTGAGTTACCTACACCGTCATTGTCAGTATCTTCTGTTTCTGTTTCATCTGAAGGGAAGGCGTCAAGATCATTGTTAACGCCATCACCATCGCGATCCAGGTCACAAGGATCACCGCGACCATCATCATCCAGGTCACTCTGTACAGGGTTGTAATGAACTGGGCAATTATCTATCGCATTATCAATACCGTCTTGGTCTGAATCGAACTGTACCGTTGGGTCAGTTGGACCTTGGTCGACGTTATCGAGCACGCCATCACCATCGGTATCACGCTCTAGCGGGTTGGTGCCATCTTGCTCTTCCTGAAGATCAGGTACGGAATCACCATCGTCGTCTTCATCTGTATTATTACCAATACCATCACCATCGGTATCAACACTTTCAAATGGGTTACGTGGGAACTTATCCTCATCGTTCGGCACCTGGTCACCGTCGATATCAGTATCAGCATTATCGCCTGTGCCATCGCCATCTTGGTCTTTTTGTTCTGTAGGGTCTGTTGGGAAGGCATCTTCAGTATCGATCACACCATCATTATCATCATCAGGGTCATCATTTCTGCCACCAGAATCAGCCATGCCATCGCCATCGGTATCAACAAAATCGATACCTGGAATGCTGGCATTGGTATCATCAGGGTCCTGATTGGCAGACCAGTTATCGTTATCCTTATCAGACTTATTCTGACGTTCAGAATCTAAAGGAAAGTCATCGGCAATATCTTCAGTACCATCGCCGTCATCATCAGTATCGGCATTGTTACCGATTCCATCTTCATCTGTATCGGTTTGTTCGCTTGCGTCTAGAGGGAAGTCATCGTCTTCATCTTTAACGCCGTCGTTATCGTCGTCGTTGTCGGCATTGTTACCTGTGCCATCACCATCGGTGTCAGTTGTCTCACTCGCATCTTCAGGAAAAGCGTCCTGATCATTTGGAACGCCATCATCATCCAGGTCTGGGTCAGTTTCAGCGGGCTTGAGTACAACTTCTTCTTCAGTATTTATTTCAGTATTAACGCCTTCATTACCCAGGTCTTCTTTTTCATCGTTAATCACTTGTTTCATTTCACCAACTGTACGACCTTGAGGGTCGTTCGGAATCGGTAAGGAAGCAGGGTCTTGCTCTAAAAGTTGAAGTGCGGCACTAGCTGTATCTTCAGCAGCATCATCTTCAGCACCGCCAAAAATATCACTCGATTCTGAGCCACCTTCTTCATTGTCGACTTTACCGTCGATCTGGCCATCGGCTAAATCTTGTGTGAGTGCACTTAATACAGCATTAGGGTCTTCAGTACCAACAGCCTCGTCTATCTGGTTCACAACAGCCGTTACCGCTTCTACCGCAGCACGATAAGCCGCAGCATCTTCTTGCTCTGCACCCGTATCAGTTGTTTCGTCAATTAATGGAGGCGTATCAAAAATATCAATATCCTGGGACATACCAAAGCCCATGGTCGACTTCACCTGAGCCCCCTGTGTCAGGATAGTTGTCGCCTCTGTTAATTTTTAATAATTGAATAGGAGGCGGTAAGAGAATATGAGTGAAGCATTATTCAAAAGAGTTTAAAGAAGCCATTGTTAAGAAGTGGCTTGAAAGTGGGTTATCATTAAGAACGTTTTCAGCCCAGGAAAACATAAACCTATCCACCTTGTATTCCTGGCGAGATAAATTTCAATTACCAGGTTCAAGTGTGACAAAAAGTAGTAGTCCAG
>NZ_LWEY01001146.1:0-2127 GCF_001634935.1 Oleiphilus sp. HI0043
CATAGACTGAAGACAGGCACCACGACGTAATAAGTAAGGTTGGATAGGTTAACGCGTCGCGTTAGCAACCCACGAATACCAGCATGATCACCGTCGAAATTACTTGCTTCATCTGATGCGTTGACGCTTCCCTAACGGGAAGAATGTTAATTAAAAAGAAAGGCTCTGGCCGAGGTTCCGGCAGGATTTTGTGCGGGCCTCTTGACGTGGGGAGTCATACCAACGCTTTTGTCGTGGGGCGCTGTAAGCGTCCAAGCCCCGCAGGGGCTGAACCACCAACTTTTTGTTAGGCAGATCATCGCACAAATTCGTAATTATGCCACTCAGGACGCTCTTCTTTTTCTAGAAACTCAACAATTGAACTCTTCGCAATATCTGTAGCAATACAGTACTTTTCGTGCAGTGGCTCACTCTCTCCGAAAGAGATTTCCTTTCGATCAGCTACTGAAATATTTTCATTTCGAGAATCACTTAAAGCACGAAATTCACTAGCATTTTCATCATAAAATATGAGGCCAGATATTTCGTCACTCCATTCTAGAGCGAAGTAAACACGAATATAGTTTCTGGCACCAAAAATGAATCTTTGCCACCAAGGCCTTAAACCATCGTCAGCTGCCAGCAATATCTTTCCTGATTTCGAATTTAGCGCATTCCGCAGTGCTTCTCTTGTCTCGGAGAAGTTCTCAAATTCTAATTCCTTACCGTCTAAGGTAAGAAAATATTTAGTGTGAGATTCCAAATTCATTTTATTGCCTAACGCCCGCCTCAACGAGCAAATTTTGCTGGCGGCAGTTTTGCCGCGCAGCGCAAAAGTGGTGACAGAAAAATTTGTCCGTTGGAGGCGCTTGTTAAAATCATTTATTTATGCAACCATAATGAAACCATATTGCAACCATGAGTGTTTTTTATGCCCGCAATTACAGTGAAGAATATACCAGACATTTTATACAGCCAGCTAAAACAATCTGCTGAAGCACACCACAGAAGTATAAATAGTGAGCTTATTGTATGCCTAGAGAAGGTTTTGAGACCACAAAAAATAGATAAAGACCAACTTTTAATGAATGCACGAACAATGAGGCAAAAACTAAAAGGTTTGAAAGTTACTGAGGAAGATTTAACTAAAGCCAAAGCTGAAGGCAGAGAATGATTGTAGCTGACACTAATACAATAGCTTACTTATATTTACCCTCTGACTATAGCGAATACGTAGAAGCCTTGCTATTGAAAGACCCAGATTGGATTGCCCCTATATTATGGCGCAGTGAGTTACGAAACATCTTAGCTTTGTACCTTAGAAAAGAGCTTATTTCTATGGAGGATGCCTTAGAAATACAACAACAAGCTGAGAATTTACTCAAAGACAATGAATATACCGTAAATTCTTTCGAAGTATTAAATACTGCAAATGAATCAGGTTGTTCTGCTTATGACTCTGAGTTTATTTGCTTGGCAAAGAGCCAAAACTGCAAACTAGTGACTGCTGACAAAAAAATACTAAAGCAATTTCCAGACATAGCGATATCTGCCAGAGAGTACGTTGCTTAGAAATTTTAACGCCGCCAGCAACGGCGAGCGAAGCGAGTCCAGCCCACGGCCCTTTGTGGGCGATGTTGGCTGGCCTGGTTATATTTTTCTTTCAATGATGAACCCTGACTCGTCACCACAATGAATATAAATTTCACCGTCACCTTGTAAAGGAGTAGGAAATTCAATTTTACCCCGACCACAAAGGTCATCACCCTCGCAAGTGCCTTGCCAGCTAAACTCAAGATAAGGTGTTCGGTGAGATACCCTAACATCGAGCCACCCTTTTACAGCACCAAAAACGAACTGGCCTAATCCATCTTCAGTAAACTCAAAATAACCGGGTTCATCGAGGTCAACGTAGTCTTGAGGCCAAGTTGTCATTAACTTAATTTTCCATCGGCCTACAAAATCGTGCACTGAATTCTCCCTGAAATATAACGCCGCCATTTGCGGGATGAGTTTTATGGCGACGTTTATGCGTTTCTTTGCATAAACGGTGACAGAAAACGAAGATCCGAAAGATGGCCTGGTTATATGATTTTTGCTTTTAGTCTTTTGACCTTATGCTCTTAATTTATTGTTAAGAACTCAGAA
>NZ_LWEY01001147.1:0-926 GCF_001634935.1 Oleiphilus sp. HI0043
AAACGCTGGTATTAAGGGGTCTAAGAAATCAACAGCATCCAAGTCAAATGGCGTTGACATAAAATCTATTCCAATAGACTGACAATAATCTGCTAGCTCTTCATATTGCTCAGTTTCAAAGTTATCGTACTTCTGAAACAGCTTAAATTGACTATCTGTGGGTTCCTTTGATTGGTCCCAGTATGCTGGACTATGTTTAGAAGCAATTTTTGAAGCTTTGTAGGACTGAAATTTTGCGGCATGAGCACCACCCGCTTTAGCTTCGTCTATCAAACGTTTAGCCAATTCCATACTGCCTTCATGATTAACGCCGATCTCTGCGATTATATAAGGCTTTAAATTATCGCCAACGAGGGCATTACCAATTTTAAACTGATTATTCATATTTATTCCCTTCAATTAGCTTATCAAGGCCCTAATAGCGGATATCACTCTGGACTTACCATTTCTTAAATCTAAATCACTCATCTTCTCGACCATTAGCTGTCTTGTTTTGCTGCTATTGACTAACGTTGTTACCTTATCAAGAATGGAGTTATGAACTATTTCTTTACGATGCCCCAAATGACATATTCCATTTTCTTCTGAAGCAAAGGTATGGGTCATTTCTCTATCATTTTGAGCAATAACAATTGTAGGTACATAGAGAGCCGTTAGCTCTAACACCGTTCGTCCAGCTGAAGTTATAGCTAAATCTGCATCGACCATGTATTCAGAAATTCTCTTAGTTTCCTTAACAATATTGCATCTCAATCGTTCATTCTTTTCAATGACTTTTTCTAACGAATCAAAGTGCTCATAACCGGGACCTGTTATCACATCGATATCAATATTGTTTGAGATACATAAGCTTGCCAGCTCTTCAAGGGCCCTCTTCGTAACATTTCCTTCATCAACACCACCAAACGTAATCAGTATTTTATTAA
>NZ_LWEY01001148.1:0-1375 GCF_001634935.1 Oleiphilus sp. HI0043
TAAACGCAACAATCGAAGCTGCACGTGCTGGTGACAGGGGGCGTGGCTTTGCCGTCGTTGCTGACGAAATCAGAAGCTTATCAATTCGCTGTGATGAGTCTGCCCAAGAAATTACCGATGTAATAAAACAAGGGTCAGTAGACGTTGATAAGGGCGTCGAGATAGTACTTCACTCAGAAGCAGTACTGGAGAATACATCGGCCTCGGTTATTGAAGTTTCAGAACAAATTGAAAAAGTATCCAAGGTAATCAATAAACTGCAAGACAACATGACACAAGTCAGTGCTGCCTCGCAGAATGTTGGCGAGGTAAATAACAATAACGCTTACGCTGTTATACACCTACTGGAGTCAATTCAAAACCTGAGCACAATGACGACAAAGCTTAGCGACGTTTCAGAGAAGCTAGCAAACGTCGTGAATAAATAGCTAGCAGGTCACTTTCCTTACTAAAGCCCGACTAATCATTCTGACCTTCATGTTGAGGGGCAAACGCTTAAGGTTTGTTCCCACAATACCCTTCGTAAATCGGGTCTGTTTACTGTAATCAATATTTACATCTAACACGACTGGCTGACCCGCTTTGCTGATTCTCCAAGCTTCATCCAACATTTCATCTATATCGGAATTCTCATCGATCCGGACATAAGCTGCGCCAGTAGCCATCGCTACACCCTGCATTCTCGTATCCGCAAGAACCGAACAAGTTTTCCTGTTATACGGCACCTCTTGAGCTTGTGATATTTGGGATAACTCGCCATCATTAAATATGGTAAAAATTGCACCCAAGCCATTCTTGCTTGCCGTTGTAATTTCCATGCACGTCATCAAAAATGCACCATCACCAATAATACTGACAACGTCTTTTTCAGGATTAAGAAGCTTTGTTCCGATAGTCGCAGGGACAGCATAACCCATGCAATTGAAGTCGGTAGGCGAAATCATGGTTCTCGCTGTATGAATAGGCATAAGTTCTGCCGTTAAGAAGGTATGGTTACCGTCATCAACCACTACATAACCGTCATCAGGCAGCCTTTTCCTTAAGGCATCAAAGAATAAAGCTGGATTAACACGAGAACCACTATCGTGCTTATACCACTCTTGTTTATACGAAGCCTTTTGCTCTGAGATGAGCTGACTCACTTCCTTATAACGCGCATCAAAACAGATATTATTCTCATGTATTTTAGCTTTGAGCTTACGTAATAACGCGGGCAAGACCTCATTTGCATCTCCCTGGATCGCTACTTTCGCTGGGTAGTTTGTATTGAGAACTTTAGGGTTAATGTCAATATGAATCAAAGATTCAGGAACCGTAACGCCAAAGCTACCTGTACCAATTTCTCCAAAACGAGTCCCTACCGCAAGCAAAGCGT
>NZ_LWEY01001149.1:0-1658 GCF_001634935.1 Oleiphilus sp. HI0043
GGTATTTGCTTTCAAACTGTCTTGCCATCTTGGTAAGTGATACTTTGGCTGAAGAAACTCTTCCAAGATGCTTTACTTCTGAGCCTCGTTGATCTTCGCAATATGCGACTTCGGTGAACTCCTTATGGGTGTCCAATCCGACAAAAATTATGGTATTGTTTTTCATGGTGCTGGCCTCCGCTTATATGGTATGACACATATATTATGGCTCTGGCTTTGCTAACCCACGATAGGAGGTCAGCACTCTTTTGGGACGTGGGGAGTCATTATGTCTATGTAAATTCAGCAAAGATGCATACCCAATGAACTGGGCGTATGAATAAAGTTTGGCCAAGGAGTGAAGAGATAAATGAAGAGAATATTCTTTATTGTTTTATTAGTTTCCGGTTGTGCAACATCATCAGGCGTAATCCCTATAGGGATAGATACGTATTTGATTTCTAGATCCCAAAAAGGATTCGATGTGGTTGGTGGCAGTGTTAAAGCTGATGTATATAAAGAAGCATTTGCATTTTGTAACAATCAAAATAAGCACTTCCAAGTTGTTCGAGTATCTCAAAAGGATATGGTTCCATTCACATCAGATGCCCAGGCAGAAATTCAGTTTATGTGTCTGGATAAAGAAGATCCTGAGTTAACTCGGCCAAATATAAAGAGAGAGGCTGACGTAGTAATAGAAATACGGAACAAATAACTGTTTACATAACAAGTGCCATCAATCGGACTTGGGTAAACTGTCACCGTTTTTGCAAAAAGACGCAAAAACGCCGCCACTTCACCCAAGCCGTTGTGGCAGGCGTTAGTGCTCTTAAGAAGCTAAGCGATTCTGTCGAACATCATCAGCAAGCCAAGATTTGATTAAGGACTGGTAAGGCATGTCTCTTCGATTAGCCTCAATTTTAATGCTTTCAAGCAAAGACTCAGGTAACCGCAAGGAAATTGTTTTCGTCGATGGTTTTAAGTTGGGCATTGTTACTTTTGCGGCCTTACTCCAGTCCAAGTAATCAGCGGAATCATTATCTTCCCAAAACTTTCGTTCTTCTGCCTCTGTTTTAAACTTTGGAGGCTGTTTATGCTTGTTCATAAAATTTCCTCTCTTTCTTGTGCATTGGTCGTGCAGAAATCACTCTAATCAAAGTGTTATCTTCACGCAGTGTAAAAGTAATATGTAGTTGCCGCCCATCATCGGTAATTCCAAGGGCATGGTATCTGGGCTCTTTATCACTGTGCTTTTTGTCCGGCAGCAGTAATAAAGGCTCATTAAAAAATAATTGTTCGGCCTCTAACTGGTTTACGCTGTGTTTATCAACGTTTTTTCTTTCGTTGCCAGCATCCCAATTAAAGCCTTTTATTTGTTTCCAATTAATCATTTATGTATATTACCATCATATACATAAAAATGGCACTAACAAGCGGCTCCACCGGACAAATTTTATTGTCACCTTTTTTGTACCAAAAAAGCCGCCAATAAAATTTGCTCGGTGAGCCGGGCGTTAGATGCCCCATGTGCTCACAGCCTCTCCAAAAGAACAAGACTGTTCATTTTTAAAGGGTTAGTTTAATCTTTCGAAAAATATATACATTGGAGAAAACTGTGAAAAACTGGTTATTCTTATCCGCTGCTATTATTTGTGAAGTAATTGCAACATCCAGTCTTA
>NZ_LWEY01001150.1:0-1761 GCF_001634935.1 Oleiphilus sp. HI0043
TGCGCATAAGGAATAGCTGAGGTCAGTATCTTGTAGTCGCTCTTGTCGCGCGCTTGTATCACCGAATCTTTAAAATCTTCGGGCAGAGAAACCTTGCCAATATTCTTTGATTGATAAACAGGAATATCTTTCGTCATCACATCTAAGGAAGGAATGCCCTTCTCGCCCATACGCATAAAGGTTGCGACACAATGCGCCACAGTCCGGTCAATCTGATAAGCCTCACACTTCATAAACAAGATATTGTTGGTTGAACGGTAGCAGCTTGCTCTCGCGAATACTGACTGCCCCGGTTTTGCCTGGCGCATATAGTCAACACGCAAATCTAGTGTTGGGCAGAGTTCAAACTCCGGCATTGCACATAGCACACCGGCACCTGCGGTCGTATCCATCAAGGTGGTAATCGCACCACCATGAATAACCCCTGAATCTGGGTTACCGATAATCTTCTCGCTGTAAGGCAATTCTAGTATCAGCTCGTTTTCTCTTGCAGAAACAACCTTAATACCCAACTCCTGGCACTGAGCCAATACGCTTACAAAGCTTTCGACTTGGGTAAACAACATGGTTTCGTCTCTCATTCATTCTCTCACAATCAGCGTTACATAATTTAGCTGGGAACGCTTATTCTAGTTAAGCATAAAATGTCAGCTCCTTATCAGCTAACATATTTGAAGCGCCGAAGTATAACCAATGTCACACTTTTTAAGAAATGTAATTAATCAGGAGATTTCCACCTAGCATCCTATTTATAACAATAGTAATTACTCATTTGCTATTGAAAAGAGTGAATCCATTAGCGCAAAATTGACTTACTGTTAACTAGAACCCGGTATTGTCTTATGCGCCCCATTTTTACTTATCTTCTACTCTGCCTAACCTTGCTCTGTAGCGCTTGCTCTGTAAACCCGGTAACCGGAGAAAAGCAGCTAATGTTCAGCTCTTTTTCTGAAGACGTTAAAATAGGCCAGCAACAATACCAACCAGCACAGCAATCACAAGGTGGCGCCTACAACCTTGATCCGAAGCTTAGTGAATATGTCAGCACGGTTGGTATGAGGCTCGCCGCCCTTAGTGATGTCCCAAAACTTCCCTATGAGTTTGTCGTTCTCAATAACTCAGTCCCTAATGCTTGGGCCCTGCCATCAGGCAAGATTGCTATTAATCGTGGCCTGCTCTTAAAGCTGGAAAGTGAAGCTCAACTAGCTGCAGTGCTTAGTCATGAAATTGTTCACGCTGCTGCCAGACACGGCGCCCAGCGTCAGCGTGATAATTTACTGGTTCAAGTCGGCATGGCGGGCCTGGGTTTAGGCTTGGCGAATAATGACTATCGAGACTTAATTATTGGCGGTGCGAACTTAGGGGCAAGGTTAACCACTGCCAAATATGGACGCGACCACGAGCTGGAATCAGACCACTACGGCATGAAATATATGGCTAAGGCTGGCTACAACCTGCAGGGCGCTGTTGAACTTCAAAAGGTTTTTGTCTCACTATCAAAGCAGCAAAAAAGTTCATGGCTTGACGGTTTATTTGCTTCACACCCGCCCTCTCAAGAACGGGTAGAAGCAAATATCAAATACGCTGCCTCAAACCCTGTCAAAGACGCCTTCTCGGGTAAAGAGGCGTATCAACAAGCCATCGCCTACCTCAAGAGTAAACAAGAAGCTTACGACCTGGCAGACCAGGCGAATGCCGCCCTGGCACAAAAAGATTACGACCTGGCGCTTAGCCTTATTTCTAAAGCAAGTAATATAGAAC
>NZ_LWEY01001151.1:0-1586 GCF_001634935.1 Oleiphilus sp. HI0043
AAAACTAAAGTTCGAAATGATACGGTTTTTGTTGAGAATTTTGGTAAAACAAAAGGTAGCTTAAGATAATAAATTGTTTTGGGCCGCTTTTGCCATAAATTGCAATAGATCAAGTCAGGCCCAAAATGGCCAGATTATTCAATTCAATTTTCTAATGTGAGTAGCAATTTTCAGGCTGATAAGAGAAATCGAGATGTTCCGCTCCGTCGTCATTTGTAACGTTTAAAATTTCAGCATTTAGCTCGAGCTTTTGCTTGGAAAGGAATCATTTTCAATGAAGACCTCCTAGTAATAAGTGGACAGACTAAGACCAATCTTTCCCGGTTTCTTTGTGCGTGATGTTAATTTCGGAATAGCAATGCCGCAAGTCTGCCGCTGAGTGAGCCTCGCCAATTATGTCTTCAATCGTTGAGTCTAATTCCTCAAGTGACTCATAAGGCACTTTTAATAAATAATCGTACCCTTCGGGGTGGAGCTTTTGCGCGTCATAATATTTTGACCATTCATACTCAATATCATCTCTGACTTTCTTCTTGCCCCTAACAAACTTGCTGTTGTTTTCGATGTAAAGCCTAACATCTAAGACTGCAATTTTAATTTTGGATCGGGAGCCGGGTAATGGAGAGGATGGGTTGTTTTCTTGATATTTTTTAAGAATTCTGTAAACACTAGCAATGCCGATATCAAGCTTCTTGGCCACTGCTTCTCGAGTTAACCCTTCTTTTATTAGGTTGATGACTTCTATAGATTTGGCTCTCGCGGTTGGTTGGCGGCCTTTATATTTACCATCCTTTTTTGCTTTTGCCACACCTTCTAATTGTCGCTCTCTTCGCAAATTGGTTTCAAATTCTGCAAAAACACCTAACATATCAAAAAAAGCTTTTCCGGCCGCACTAGAAGTATCGATGGGTTGCTCAACCGTTTTTAAAAATATTCCGTTTTCCGACAAGTCGTGAACTAGGTTCTGCAAGTCTCTAAGGCTTCTCGATAATCGGTCTATCCTCGTGACAATTAATATGTCACCTTCACGAAGATAGTCTAAACAGGCTTCAAGCTGTTTTCGGCCACCTGTTTTCGTTGCACTTTGTTTTTCAGAGAAAATTTTGTCACATCCAGCTGCTGTTAGAGATTGCTTTTGCAATGTCAGATCTTGATCGATTGTTGAAACCCTTGCGTACCCGACCATTGCCATTGAGTTTACCTCCCGAAGCTTCATATGCCATCTTATATATCTATATATAGTGATAGCTTTCTATCTTAGAATAGATCATGGCTTATATGATAGTAAAAGATAGGCGCTTTATTGGCTATCACATAGGTATACTCTAATGATATCTTGAAAATATCCGTAAAATACGGATAATCAACAATATATGTAAATTACTTAATTGGTGGATTTTATGGCACAAGTAACATCAGGAGAGTTGCAAAAGGAGTTCGGCCGATATCGAACCATTGCTCACCGAGAAGCAGTTTTAATCACTAACCATGGACGAGAAGATTTAGTTCTTTTATCTGCTGAAGAGTATCATCGACTTCAAGAGCTCGAAGAAAGAGCATTTCATATTTCCACTCTGACAGAAAAT
>NZ_LWEY01001152.1:0-1514 GCF_001634935.1 Oleiphilus sp. HI0043
CACTCCAAAACACCTATTCAAAATCAGACAATATATTTGTTGTTCTAGCGCCGAAAGATGGCGAGGTATTTACCGTTCCAACCTTGAATGCAGTTAAAGATCTAACTGATAGAGCTTGGCAATTGCCTTATTCAACACGCGTCGATTCAATCACAAACTTCCAATATACAAAAGCCGAAGAAGATGACTTGCTCGTTAACGACCTGGTTGAATTTCCAGATGAAGCCGATTTGGACGAGATTAAACGGATTGCGCTTAGCGAGCCGCTGCTAGAAAGTCGCCTTATTTCCAAGCAAGCGCATGTTACTGCGGTCAATACCACAGTTCAACTTCCTCAATTGACCGAACAGGAGATTCCCGAACTAGTAGCGCAAGCACGTGTGATGATTGCCCAGTTTGAAGAAGACTACCCCCACCTGGATGTTTATATCACAGGTAGCGTGATGCTAGGCAATGCCTTTTCTGAATCAGCCCAGGACGACCTTGCAAACCTGTTTCCGGTCATGTTTGTGATAATAATCTTCACCTTATTATTGCTTTTACGTTCGTTCACCGGTACCGCCGTAACCTTGGTTGTCATAATAATGTCTATCGTCAGCGCAATGGGAATGTTCGGTTGGCTAGGATGGACGCTTACCGGTCCAAGCACCTCAGCGCCCACGGTAATCATGACAATGGCCGTTGCCGATTGCGTTCATATTCTAGTGACCTTTCTATTTAACATGCGGCACGGAATGCTTAAAGCCGAAGCAATGCAAGAAGCCATACGTATCAATTTCCAGCCGGTTTTCATCACCAGCATCACAACAGTTGTTGGCTTTATGACACTTAACTTTAGTGAAGTTCCACCCTTCAGAGATTTAGGTAATACTGTAGCTATGGGCGTCGTTGCAGCATTCTTTCTATCAGTATTTTTACTTCCAGCACTGGTTATGGTGCTACCGGTAAAAGAGAAGAAGCAAGCAGATAAAGCACACAAAGGCCTTGATGCAATCGCTAATTTCGTCATTAACAAACGCAGACAAATTTTGATCGGTACCGGCTTGGTAACAATCGCCATTTTCTCTGCTATACCATTAAATATGATAAATGACGACTTTGTCGGTTACTTCAAGCAAAGTGTAGAATTTAGAAAAGACACCGACTTTACCGCTGAAAACCTTTCTGGCATTTATACAATTGAATACTCACTAGTTGCCGGAGAATCCGGTGAGATAAGCAACCCGAAATTCTTACAACAGGTCGAGGCATTCAGCCAATGGCTTGAAGCTCGAGAAGAAGTTGTTCATGTCGATACGATTACCGAGATATTCAAGCGCCTGAATAAAAATATGCATGCCGATGATGAGTCATACTTCCGGCTACCGGAGTCACAAGATTTAGCGGCACAATATTTACTGTTATATGAAATGTCGCTCCCCTATGGGCTGGATCTCAACAACCAGTTAAACGTAGATAAATCATCTATCAAACTAACTGTTGTACTAAACAATATACCAAGCTACAAAACCTTA
>NZ_LWEY01001153.1:0-1025 GCF_001634935.1 Oleiphilus sp. HI0043
ATATAATACTGGAAACTTGGAGTACCTGACGCGTCAGTTGGCTGGCTTCATTTAGTTCAGGAGAGTAAATGAAACGCTCGTGGTTCAATTCGCCAGTGCTCATGCCAAGATCGGTAAACGAGTCAGCGATGTGCTGCCACCTTCCTGGGTTCATGTGTCCCAGATCCACCAGTTTGGGAACGATTAGACGAATGGTCTCCTGAGCTTCATGGCGGAGTTCTTCAATGCTGAGTTCTGATTGATACTTATTCTTGATGAGCTCAATAAGCTCATCTGGATTCTCAATAGCGTAACGCCAGCCGTCAATACTGGCTTTTCTAATGGCTTTCACTTCATCGCTATGCTCATCAACTTTAGACTCTGTGCTAAATAACACGTCTCCGTAATAGTCTATTCCGTAAACACGAGGGTCTATAAGGTTGTATTCGACACCTCTTTGTCTCAGCTGGAAGGGTTGATCGGTTATATAACCAACCATTGCATCGACTTTTTCATCGATTAAATCCTGAATATTGTAGGATAAGGGCACCGACTCAATTTGTGACTCATTAATCCCTTCTTTCTTTAACAGTCCTAACGTATTTGAACCGTAATGTCCCTCTGGGTACATCACGCGTTTACCGATTAAGTCTTGTGGAGTTAGCAGATTATTCTTCTTTAAAGTCATCAATACGATTGGCGAGTGTTGAATAATGGCTGCTAATGCGACGAGAGGATTGCCGTTCAGGTGATAGAGCACAAGCTCAGCATTGGCTATGCCATAATCAGCCTTACCCTCAAGCACTTCTGTGATGGGGTTTATATCAGGACCGGCAGCTCTGATCTCGACGTTGTAACCGGCATCTTGGTAATAGCCATTTTCCAGGGCTGCGTAGAATCCTGCAAATTGAAATTGGTGTTTCCACTTCAGTTGTATACTGACATTTTTGAGTGATGGGCTGAGATGCTCATCTGCGTAAGCGCTTGTGGAGCCAATCAACATACTCAGATACAGAAGAAAGAATAACGAGACGGTTGATGTGCCT
>NZ_LWEY01001154.1:0-797 GCF_001634935.1 Oleiphilus sp. HI0043
TTTTTGAAGAAAATACCCATCAGCGCCTCGCGGATTACTCCCCCACCTTCAAAGTTCCTGTACTGATTGATGACAAGGAAGGTAAGGACCTTACAGTCTGGGACTCATTGGCAATTTGTGAGTATGTTTCCGAGCAATATCTTAAAGGTAAAGGCTGGCCTGAAGACCCAAGTGACAGAGCCACTGCCCGAGCCTACTGCGCTGAAATGCACTCAGGTTTTCCAGCCTTAAGAAGCGCCCTGCCTATGAACTGCCGGGCTACTCGTAAAGTCAACCTCCATGAGGACTGCATTAAGGATATTCAACGCATCGACGGCATGTGGCAAGATGCGCTCAACCGCCATGATGGCGATTGGTTGTTTGGAGAGTTCTCCATTGCCGACTGCATGTTTGCTCCGGTTGCTTCCCGTTTTGCGACTTATCAAATTGAAGTATCGGATACCAGCAGAGCTTATATCGACCGCTTGCTTACCCTACCTTCAATGAAGCATTGGTACGAAGCAGCCCTAAAAGAAAAAGAAGTGATCGGAGAAGGTGAAGCCGGCACCGACGTAGACTAGCACCAGCTCGCTTCATAGCCCGGTTTCGACAAGACCTCTTTAATATTGGCTCGTAATATTCGGTAACCAACGTTTCCAAAGAGTTCTTGTCGACCATTATTCATAATCCATGAAGGACTGCCTTTAATATTCAGTTCTGCTGCTTTCTGATAGTCGCTCATCAATAGTGCTGCCGCATCACCTTCATCAATCAAGGTTTTTAATGCATCGCTATCCATACCACTTTGCTTAGCCAGC
>NZ_LWEY01001155.1:0-1640 GCF_001634935.1 Oleiphilus sp. HI0043
TAAAGTCCGCCCACAAGGGGTCTGTAGCGATATCGGCAACAATCACCTGCCGCTTAGTAAACGCAGCCGTGCCGCAAGAGCCAACGCTTTCGCCTATTTCGACACCATTAACAGCGTCACAATATGCCTTAGGCAAACTCGGTGCTGCGCCGTGGTGTAAGTTGTTCCCTTTCAATAAAAGAATCGAGCTCTTGCCGGCCTTGCTTGCCAAGGCCTGCTCGATTGAACTACAGATTTCTTCCAAGCACTCTGGTAGAGACGCGCCCGACGAAACCATTTCGGTAATCGATTGCTGAGCGCGTAATAATTTCTCCAGGACCTCTTGATCCATAACGACCCTCTATTGCATTTATTATTGTTATTTGTCGTTGTTACAGTTAAGACTGTCATCAGTATAGTCGAGAGTCTGAATAAATGGCTATTATAGAATTCGCAATTAGTCACTCACCCTAACAATCCATAGCCATCCAAAATACTGTAATACGCTTTAATCCAAGGTATGCTGCTCTACTAAAATACCTTCAAAAACCAAAGATTTATAACCTACCACACCCACTACTTTACCGTTTTTACCATCAATAACTGGCGCACTCGCCAAGCCAAACTGATCAAATAAACGAGCACAATAGCGCACATCCATTTCAGGTGGGACACTGACAACGGGCTTAGACATAATTTCATAGACATTAACGCGATCAGGTGACTTATCTTTTGCCAATACCTTTTTAGCGATATCTGACAGCATCACAACGCCGTACTCGTCATCCTCATTACGTTTTTTGATAATCACGTAGCTAGCATTATGCTCTTTCATTTGAATCAAGGCGTCTTTAACGGTCATCATGCCGTCCATTTCAACGTAGTTACTCCGCATGACATCCTTAATTTTAACAACCGTTTTATTGGTATGACTCATAACTCTTCCTCGACTTTAGCTGCAATAGATTGTATTTGGTGCGAGACGCCCACAGCATCTTCAACATCTAACTGTACGGCAATTCCCGTACCCGGACTGGTATCGAATTCGCCTACCTGTCCAATAGTCTCTAATATATGCCGGCTTAAGTGCTCTTCAACTATAAACAGCAAGACATCCCGTTGAGTCTCCAGGGTCAGGCCAAAAAAAGTCTTACTCTTTTTAATCCCTTCGCCTCTGGCATGGTTGATCACTGTGGCACCAGTCGCCCCAGCTTTTCGCGCAGCCTTCATGACCTTATCGGTTTTGTCATCCTCTACAAACACCAGCAATAATTTAAAATGCATGTACTTTCCCCTATTCGAAATTCTCTACAAACTCTGTACAGAGCTTATTCAGCTTGTGCCGAGCCCTGTTGTTGGTTTCGCTTAGCCAAATACTCAGTAATTTGCGCATAGGCCATCACCGACATTATTGGAAATAAGCTAGCAAAAGCGATTAAACCAAAACCATCAATCAAAGTGCTTCGCCCAGGTACTGTTTCAGCTAAGCCTAAACCCAAGGCTGCAACCAAAGGCACAGTTACAGTAGATGTCGTTACACCACCTGAGTCATAAGCCAAAGGCACGATCAGTTTGGGTGCAAAACAAGTTTGAATTACGACGACCACATAACCAGAGATAATAAAATAATGGATCGGAATTCCGGTAACGATACGATAAGT
>NZ_LWEY01001156.1:0-15269 GCF_001634935.1 Oleiphilus sp. HI0043
TCAGAACGAGCGAAAGCAGCATTTGGATGAGCAGAATGATGAACTTGTCGATGCGCTAGATACGCTTGTGGATGCGATTAAAAAGATAGATAAAGAAACACGCACCCGCTTCAAGCAAACATATGACCAAGTAAACGAAGGCTTGCAGCGCCTCTTTCCGAAGATATTCGGTGGTGGCAACGCGTATCTTGAATTAACTGATGACAACTTGCTGGAAACTGGTGTCATGATTATTGCGCGTCCACCAGGAAAGAAAAATGCCACGATTCACCTTCTTTCTGGGGGTGAGAAGTCTCTAACTGCTATCGCGCTTATCTTTGCTATTTTTGAGCTGAATCCGGCACCTTTCTGTATGCTGGACGAAGTAGATGCCCCGCTTGATGATGCAAACGTTGGCCGCTTTGCCAGAATGGTAAAGGAGATGTCTTCTCAAGTGCAGTTTATCTATATCTCTCATAACAAGGTGTCTATGGAAAAAGCAGACCAGCTTATGGGTGTGACGATGCATGAGCCTGGCGTTTCCAGGCTAGTCTCTGTTGATATTGATGAAGCCGCAGCAATGGTAGAGGTATAGTGTTGGTAAAAGAGTTACAGATAATTTATTCGCATCCTACTTTGTTGAAACAATGTAAACTTTAAAACTATAATTTATACTAAGTGCAGGGCGTTTTTAGCTCCTTTCGATGCGTGCTCGCATCATTGATATTTATATAAGTGAAAAAATGAATTTAAGAGACTGGTTAATTGTTATCGGTGCAGTAATTATCGTTGGTATTTTGATCGATGGTTACAGGCGCATGCGTATTGCCAATCGTGACTCACTTAAGATGTCTCGTGACATGAGTGGCGATTTGGGTGCAGGTGATCCGCTTGAAGACGATTTTAATCCTGAATTACCCAGTGGTGGCGCGCGCGTTGTATCTTCAGGTGCACTTGAATCAGGCATTGAAGAAGTTAATTCCTCTAAGGATAAAATCGAACCTAGTCTGAATTTCGATACACCTTTTAACGATGATGACGTAAAAGAAGATGGAGCCATTGTTGCCGATGCGGGTTCGCGTATAGAGCTAGAGTCAATCGAAGTTAAAACGGCTCACGCCGGTAAGATCAAGAAAGTTGCTGAAATCGAAGTTAGTAGCGCAAGTGAAAACAATGACAAGCACGCGCTTGTTATCGTTATCAATGTGCACGCAACAACCAACAAAGGGTTTTCGGGAACAGATGTTAAACAGTTGCTGGAAGCTTGTGGTCTCGATCACGGTGATATGTCTATCTTTCATCGCCACGAAGAAGATGACCTGTTAAGCCCTATCCAATTTAGTGTTGCTAACGCTATCGAACCTGGATATTTTGATCCAGATACATTAGCTGAAATATCCACGCCTGGAGTGAGCTTCTTTATGACCCTGCCTGGGCCTAAGGATTACAGTAAAGCTTTCGAATTTATGCTCGAAACCGCGCAGTGTTTTGCTAGAAACTTGCAAGGCGAACTTAAGGATGAAAACCTAAGTGTGATGACGCCACAAACTATTGAGCATTGTCGCTCAAAGATTAAAGAGTTTGAACGCCGCCAGCTGTCTAAAGTAAAACTTTAATCAGCGAAAATTTCACTAACATCAGCGCTAGCCTTACATGTCCAAATCTATCGATGCCTCGCGCTCACGCGCAAACGAGCTAAACCAGCTGCTTTCACGCTATGCATACCAGTATTACGTTTTAGATGACCCAAGTGTACCCGATTCCGAATACGATCGATTATTTAAGGAGCTTCAAGATATTGAAGCTGCGTACCCGGAGTTAATTAGTGCTGATTCTCCGACTCAAAGGGTTGGCGGCCAACCGCTCGATAAATTCGCCCAGATTGAGCATAAGATTCCTATGCTTTCTTTGGATAATGCATTTTCTGCTGATGATTTACAGGCCTTTGATTCTCGACTACATGCGCGCCTAAGCGGCTCTGCCACGATAAGTTATGTTGCAGAACCAAAATTAGATGGTGTTGCAGTAAGCCTTTTTTATAAGCAAGGCAAGTTAATTTATGGTGCGACTCGTGGTGATGGAAAAGTGGGCGAAGATATTACTCACAACGTACGTACCATCAACTCAATACCGCTTCGTTTGCTTGGTAGTGGTTTCCCTGATGAACTAGAAGTGAGGGGTGAGATATTTATGCCTCTGGTTTCATTCAATCGACTTAATGAAGAAGCGCAAACGAACGGAGACAAACTGTTCGTTAATCCGCGTAATGCTGCCGCAGGTAGTTTACGCCAGCTCGATTCCAAAGTGACAGCGAAAAGGCAATTGAAGATGTGCGCCTATTCTGTTGGCTACTCTTCTGGACTAGGGCTTCCCAGTAGTCACTTCTCAACACTTGAAAAGCTTAATGAATGGGGCTTTGTGGTCAATAGCGATATGCAGCAACTTCAAAATATTGAGGAATGTATCGCTTACTGTGAGATGCTTAGCGATAAGAGGTCATCACTCGATTATGAAATAGACGGCATCGTGTTTAAGGTGGATGATTTTGCAGCCCAAATGGAATTAGGCTTCGTTGCGCGTGCGCCACGCTGGGCTGTTGCTTATAAGTTTCCTGCTCAAGAGGAGCTTACAGTGCTCGAAAGCGTTGACTTTCAGGTTGGGCGTACCGGCGTTCTCACGCCTGTTGCTCGTTTAAAGCCTGTTTTTGTCGGTGGCGTGACCGTTAGCAACGCAACCTTGCATAATATGGATGAAGTTAAGCGTTTACAAATAAGGGTAGGTGACACGGTTGTCATTCGCCGTGCCGGTGACGTAATCCCTAAAGTTGTACGATGTGTTAAAGAGCGTCGACCACCAGATAGTGTTGATATTGTCCTGCCAAAGTGCTGCCCCGTTTGTGATTCCCCTATAGAAATTGAAGAAGATGGCGTGCTCGCTCGATGTAGCGGCACACTTGTCTGTGGCGCGCAATTAAAAGAGTCTATAAAGCACTTTGCCAGTAGAAAGGCTATGGATATTGACGGTTTGGGTGATAAGTTAATCGACCAGCTTATTGATAAAGAGCTAATCCAGGACGTAAGTGATTTATATAGACTTGATGCAAAGAACTTAGCGCTCTTAGAGCGTATGGGTGAAAAGTCAGCAAAAAATATTGTATCCGCCATCGAGATATCCAAGCGATGTACACTTGCTCAATTTATTTTCGCTTTGGGAATTCCAGAGGTTGGTGAAACAACGGCAGAGCTATTGGCTGAGCAGTTTGAAAAACTAGAGCGCTTAATGCAAGCAAGCAAAGAGCAATTGATAGCGTTAAATGATATCGGGCCGATAATGGCTGACAATATATTTACGTTTTTTCAGTTCGAGAACAATCAACAAAAAATATCCCAGCTAATCGAGTTGGGAGTGAGTCCAGCGCCTTTAATTGTGCCAAAGCAAAGCTTTGAAAGTGCGTTTAAAGACAAAAAAGTTGTTATTACCGGTACGCTTCCAAGTATGGGGCGTGACCAGATGAAAGCACTACTTAAGGAAAATGGTGCCAAAGTTCAATCAAGTGTATCTAGCAAAACGGACTACTTAATTGCGGGTGATGCTGCCGGTTCTAAGCTAGATAAGGCAGCTAAACTCGGTGTCGAGGTGCTTAATGAGGAACAAGTGCTCTCACTAGTTAAATAAGTGTGAACTATAAGACGTTTCCATAAAGTCCAGCTGTCACTTACTCACTGTTTTTAATATCATTTAATAGATTCAATAATTTGCGACGTCAACGCAAAAAAACAATGAGTAGAGTAATGGATTATTTGCACGTCTTGATCAAAGCAACTTTTACATCAGTTTGTCTAATGCTAATCGGTGGCTGTACTGGCGATAGTGATAGCTCTGAACCACAAATAGCTGCTGTCGAGCTATCCAGCCCACCACTCGAAATACTTGGATTCCCACCCCAAACCCTATACTACGATAGTCCATTTACATTTACTTTTGGTGCTGCTGGTGGGTCTGGTGCATATCAAATGGCCTATGTTAAGCATCCTGAAATTAATGATGATGTAACCGACATCGATACGAATATTGTTGATATGTACATCGAAAACATTAGCTCTTCCGCTGATGATGATGACGCAATAAAGCCTGCATTTAAGCTAGAGGCTTTAGTAGAGTTTCCAGAGGGAGCATCTCCGGAAACTCTGGTAGGTAGAAACTATACATACGGGCTTGAATTGAGTGATGGTATTAATTCAACTTCTGAAACATATGATTTCTCTGTTGCTGCAAACGCTCTTTCTTTCTCGGGAGGCTCGATTATCAACGAGGGGGCTTCCTCTATCGCAAGCATTAATAATCTTGTAACGGCCTATAATGCTGGTAACACCCTCGTTTGTAACCAAGTTGGTGACATAAGTTTAGGCCGTAGGGATGTCGACGGCGTGCATGTTTACCCTGCAGCTTTCCTTGTTGAATTAGAGGCACCTGTCTCAAAACGGACAACTGCTTATTATAAAACCACATCCAAATACAGCTCAGATCTGCGAGAAAGAAACGCCTCGAACATAGAGTATGCTCGCCCTGATGTTGATTATCGTTCAATTGCAGAGGGTGATGGTAAGGTAGTCTTTGAGGCTGGGCAGTCAGCCTGTTTTGTGTTGGTAGAGACAATTGATGATGGGATAATTGAGAGTAATGAGACCTTTGAAATAGAATTTACCTCGGTAGAAGGTGCGCTGATAGACATTGCTTCAGCAAATAAAACTATTGAAATTATCGACAATGAGCCTAGCGTAACAATGTCAAATATTGAAAGTGTAGGAAATGAGGGCTCCTCTTACAACATTCCCGTTAACCTACGGGCACCCTATGTAGCAGACGTTGAAATTGCTATTTATGTCGATACAGATAAAACAACAGCGGAGCAGTCTGATTATTTGCTTACCCCTGAAAACGGAGTTTTGCTGATTCCTGCTGGTAGTCTAAACGGGGCGATTTCCGTTGATATTCTAGAGAACGAAGATTTCGATGACGACTTAAGCGAAGATGAAAAAATAGTTATCCGTACAGATATTGAGGATATTATTGATGCAGAGCCAAGTGAGTTTATTATCAATGACTGGGTCGATAACGCAGTTGTTGCAAGAGGTGAAATTGGACAAGAGGCTGTAGATTTTACTATTGACTCAAATGGCCGTGTAATTTCCTTAATTTCTGACACTTCAAATATTAATAGCGTAATTACCTTGAGTTTGAGGCATCGTTCTGGCGATATTGCTTTAGTTGACGGCCTGTCTGACTTGGTCATTGCGCTTCCAGATACGAATCTTAAGCCAATATCAATTTCGACAAGTAAGGATGAAGTTGATCGAATAGTTATTGTGTACGAAGTGGAAGCGCAAAATGCTGATGGTTTTTTTGGACGCCGCGATTTTGGCGTTATGGTCTTGGCTGGGAGTGAATCCGGCGCGTTTGATGTCGAGTCTACTTCATATTATGGAAGCGAGGAAGATGATTTCATAAGCAGTACTCGCTTGTATGGTAAGGAATTGTACGTTTCGGGAAATACCTCTGGGTTCATGTTGAATGGTGAGCCTGCCGATATTGCGAATCGAGGCGGAGTCGACGGCTTTGTCTATAAAATTGATATCACTAACAATGCACCTGTTTGGTATCGCTTTGTTGGAACTGAAGAAGACGATGACATAAAAAGCATCGATGCGGGCAATCGAGACCTGATTTCGCTTAGCGGAATAAGAACGAGTTCGATGGATGGAGCTATTGGTTCACTTTCTGTAAGCACAAAGCTCACTCGCGAGAATGTAGATTTTCCAGAAATAAGTTCAAACCGTGATGATAATGTAAGGGTGATCAGATATGACTCTGACCTTTCCGGCTTTAGTGTGCTAGCTGATGGCCTTGGATTAGAGTACTCAACCACAGGTGTGACAAGCTCGTTAACCAGGGATGTGGTGGTTTATAGTTATGATTCTGCTTTTAATTCGACTGGTTATACAGAAATTTCTTCATCCGGGGCTGATGTTGGTGTCGCGATGATAAATACTGATGAAGACGACTTGCTTATTGTCGCAGGACAAACTGATGGTCAGTTTTCTGATCAAACCAAACTTGGTGGTGATGATGCCTTTGTGACGGTACTTGGCAGAGAGGGAGCCGGATATTCACAGATTGGGCTTGTGCAATTTGGTTCAATACAAAATGACAGAGTGATATCACTTAAGGAGTATAGTGATAGTAAGTTTCTTGTGTTGTGGAGTGAAATGCAAACTGACCCTGGGCAGGAGACTTATAGGATATCGGCGTTTTCTAATAGTGGCGAAATGTTGTCCTCGCCACTATAGCGTTTCACAATGATAAAGTGGTGCTCAGAGGCTATAAGCGCCTTTTAGTAGCATTCTCAACTGAAGCTTTGTCTTGTCTGCTTCTTTCGTGCGTTCGGTCTTTGTGGCGTCCAGGCAGTTGCCGCCCATCTGAAAAACAATCGTTACCATAGCTTCCGCTAAAGCGTTGCGCGTCTGATAATCCAAGGCGGCTTTGTTTGTTCCTTCTATCGCGCGCACTTTAAGATATTCTTCAAGCTCAGTAACAACGTGTCGAATTTCCAAATTAATCGCAGATCTAAACTCTTGAGAGTTACCAGTATGCTCCCGTAACAACAAACGAAAGTGGTTTGTGTTGCTCATAAGGTATTCAATAAAGGTATCGACAGAAATATCAATTGCAGTGCCTTGTTCTTGAATTCTGGAGCGAGCCTTTCTAAGAAGTTGGCGTAATGCTAAACCTGCCTCTTCGACCAAGGCTAAACCAAGGTCGTTCATGTCATCGAAGTGTCGATAGAAGGAGGTTGGTGCAATACCCGCCCCACGTGTTACCTCACGCAGACTGAGCCCGGAATAGACGCGCTCGGGACTCAATAAATCTAGAGCACTATCTAATAAAGCTCTTCGTGTTTTTTGTTTCTGCTCAGAACGTTTTGTCACAGCTACTTTTCTCAGAACAATTAATAATTTAGCGTATTCGATAATGATAGCACTAACAATTAGTCTTGTGGGCGTAATCCACTCATAATTAACGATAATTAGCTATCGCCAGTGCGGCCTAAGTATCAGCTAGATTAACCTGCGCTCATTTTATTCTTGGATAAGTTATTTAATACCTTGCGGGTAGTGCATGGTGAATTTAATCTGTTGAAATATTGCGTTTCTGCCGCACATCGTCAATGCCACCTGCATTTGTAACTCTGCTATACCCGGCTGCAATCAAAGCATTCTTCGCTTTTTCCGCGCGCACACCCCTGGCGCAATAAACAACAATCTCAGTGTTTTTGTCGGGATACTGCCGGCTAACTATAGGAACGATTTCGTTGTGGGTGGCACGTAGGTCACCATCTATATGGTCGAAAGTGTGTTCAATTTTACTTCTCACGTCGATCCAGACAGGGTCTGCCAATATGATATTGGAGCCAAAGGTGGCAAAACATAGTAATACTAGGCGGAATAAATAGGATGGTAATCTCATAGCTTTAAGTCCCTGTAATGAGTAGAGGCTAATATAAAGCCTAGAAACCGAAGGCAAATATGTCAAAAAACGAGGGAGTGTAACCGGAGGTATTATGATCTATGTACGCAAAATAGAATACAACCTAGCTAGGGACTCTTGGAGCTAATAAAGATTTACTTAGTTGAAAAGCTGCTCGATTAGAGCAGCTCAGGAAAGTAATAAATCATTAAATATACTGCTAGCAAAATGGCGACCCAAACAACCATGGTCTCAGTTGGCCATAGCCTTGCAAAGTATCCTTTTGGTTTTCCAGCTTTGGTGTCATAAGAGTTTTGAATCATTTGCTTAATTGAATAAGCGAGTGATTTTTCAATCTTTTCATAGGTGCAATAGATCGTGCATGCTAGCCTTTTTACAAACGCGGGAGCAAGCTTTCGGTATAACCAGTCAGCATCCAGATTTGTGGAAGGTAGTTCTGGCGGGTATAGATTGCGCAGGTTTAACCATACAAACGCTAGAGCCGAGAAGAACAAAAGCTGTAACTGCGTAAGAACGTGCGTAATATCGTAGGGCTGGTAGCTGTGTTCCCAGGGCAATAGAGCGTAAACAGTCTGAGCAGGAAAGGTACCTAGTACAACACACCCAACGGCTGCTAAGGTCATCGCAATTAGCATGTTTTTGGGTGGTTCAGTTGTACGGATACCTGAATCGTGAGCAAAAAATGCGAAGTAAGGAATCTTGATGCCCGCGTGATGAAATACGCCGGCAGCGGCAAATAGTAATAATAACCAAACAACATCATAGCCTTCAGCTACTGCAGCAGCCATAATCATTGACTTCGATACGAAGCCGCTGAAAAGCGGGAAGGCCGAGATAGACGCAGCACCAACAATACAAAGTATGGTTGTTTTTGGCATGCTCTTGTAAAGGCCGCCAAGCTCTGAGCCATTGATTTTACCTGTCATGTGCAAGACAGCGCCCATTGTCATCATCAACAGACCTTTAAATATAACATCATTAAAGGCATGGGCAACGGCACCGTTCAATGCAATGGCGGTACCTATACCAATCCCCACAATCATAAAACCAATTTGGTTAATAAGGCTGTAGGCAAGTACTCGGCGGAGATCATTTTCGATAACTGCAAAGAAAATTGGAAAGCATGCCATGGTGACACCAATCCATACGAGAATTTCTTCACCGGGGTAGGCCCGAGCAAAAGCATACACCGCGACCTTTGTTGTGAACGAGGCTAAAAATATTGTTCCGCTTGGTGTCGCTTCAGGATACGAATCAGTTAACCAGTTGTGCATAAAAGGGAAGGCACACTTGATTCCGAAGGCGAAAAAGATTAGCCATGCACCAACTTGGGCGATGCCCTCATGCTGCAAGCCGATATGAGTGAATAGTAAGCTATTGTTAACGTGCGCGAAGATCAATAGACCTGCAAGTAACAAAACGCCAGATAATACTTGAATGATCAGATAGCGAATACCAGAAGAATAGGCTCGATCTGTTCGACGAGCCCAAATAAGAAATACGGATGTGAGTGCCAGTAACTCCCAGAAGACGAAAAGGGTAAGTAAGTCACCGGCAAATACTGCGCCGACAGCACTACCTGCGTAGGCGAGGCCTGCGACGTGCTGCACAGTATCCTTAACGTGCAAGGCGTAGATGATGGCGATTAGAGCAGCAAGATGGAAAAGATAGCCAAACATCAAGCTAAGTTTATCAACCTTAACTGGCTCTAGTGCATAGCCCATAAACTCCATAGACCAGAATACGCCATGCTCTAGGCCGACCAAGTTAAGAGCACCTAAAATGGGAGCCGCTAACATGATGAGGTTTCGTGTCCAGCCACGTAATAGTAACGCAGCTAAAGCACCTAGCATTAGGGGAAGAAATGGAATCACATTACTCATCGTAGTAATCTTCACCTCGCATCAGAAAGGTTCGCATCCATGTTGCTATGAAAACGAGAATAGAACAGCCTACAAAGCCGTAAATGGCATAAAAAGCAGGGAAGTTCTCCCAGCTGTGGTAAATATGGCGGTGAACAATAAAGTCAGCAATCACTAGCAAAGCACATGCGACATAAAATACTTTTAACATCTTTTTGACGTTTTCTGGCTTGTCGAACCAGCCATCTGAAGAGTGATGATCAGACATTTAGCCTTCCCCCATATTCGTTGATACACCTGGAATCAAATTTATTAGATCGATCAGGGGTTGAGGATAGAAGAACAAGGCAAGACATCCAAACGAAGTCACGCCAAGTGCTATTAAAATTGGTAACGGAGCCTCTTTAGTGTCCGACCATGCCCAAGGCTTAGATTCTTTTGCTTGGGTATTAAAGAATGCTTTGATTGGGATGGGCAAAAGATAAGCGATATTAAGCAAGGAACTTATCATTAGCACGGCGACAATGATGAGCTTGTCAGATTCAAGAGCGCCCATTGTCAGATACCACTTGCTCCAGGTTCCTGCCATAGGAGGAAGGCCAATTATACTTATTGCACCAATCGCAAAAGCAGCAAAGGTGAGTGGCATTTGCCGGCCAAGTCCCACCATGTCGCTGATGTTCTTTTTGTGACTGGCAACCATAATTGCACCGGCGCAGAAGAAGAGGGTGATTTTACCAACAGCATGTGTGGCGATATGTAAGGCAGCACCGGCATGGGCGATAGATGAAGCAAGCAGAGCACCCACGACAATGTAGCTTAGTTGACTTACTGTAGAGTAGGCCAGTCTAGCTTTCAGGTTGTCCTTAGTCATAGCAATGCAAGACGAGAGCAGTATCGTGGCAGCGCCGATATAGAGCATAATATCTGTGGTTGCGAGCTCTTTAAGCTGGTCGATCCCGAAGATATAAATAATTATTTTTAGGATACTAAACACGCCCGCTTTTACGACAGCGACAGCGTGTAGCAGTGCACTAACCGGTGTTGGCGCAACCATTGCGGCAGGTAGCCAGCGATGGAAAGGCATAATGGCTGCTTTACCAATGCCATAGCAGAATAGAACGAGTAGAACGCTAAGGACGGCCTTGCTGTGTGAATTATCAAAAATTCCACCTGCTTGGAAATCCAATGTGCCTGTTAAGCTGTAAGTACCCAAGACAGCAAAGAGTAAAAATGCGATTGATGTACTAAGCAAGATGCCGAGGTAAGTTCTGCCGCCTTGCTTGGCTGCTTCAGTCCCAGCATGTGTTACTAGTGGGTAAGTTGACAGTGTTAATACTTCATAAAATATGAATAGTGTTAGCAGGTTGCCTGAGAAGCAAATTGCCATAACGGAACTGATCGCCAGTGCGAAGCAGCAGAAAAATCGAGTTTGGTTTTCTTCATTGTGGCCTCGCATATAACCAATCGCGTAGATGCTGGTAATGATCCACAAGAAGCTCGCTACAATAGCGAAAAGTACGCCAAGGGGTTCAACTTCAAAGCTGATCCCAAGACCTGGAAATAAGTCGATAACATCAAGCTTAAGGGCAACACCCTGAAAGGTATAGTCGGTAATTGCTAATACGATAGAGAATAAGATAGCTGCTGTACTTAATGTGACAGCCTCTCTGATGTTTGGGTTCTTACCTGTTGCGATAACGATTAACGCACCAATAAAAGGTACAAGAATCGAGAGGGTGATCAGCTGTGATGGCTCAATACCTTGCCAGAGGTTCATGGAGAAACCTCCTGAGCATTAATACTTAAGGTTGTATTCTGGAATAACCATTGAGATGCGCTATTTGCAGCGTCGGTAGTCAAGCTTGTATCGATACCAAAATAAATGTTTGCCAATACAAGTGCCCACATCGGAGCCAGCATTAGCCAGGGAACTTCTTTAATATTATTAGGGTTTTGTGATTCTGGTAGTTTTTGGAAATACGCAGCCTCTAATACCCGGCCAATATAGATTACCGCTAACAATGAGCCAGCAAGTACAAGTGCAGCAAGTACCCAATGATTTTGTTCTAGCGCTGCTGTCACCAGATACCATTTACTTACAAAACCAACGGTGAGCGGTACGCCGATTATACTCAGGCCAGCAATTGTGAATGCCGCCATGGTTAAAGGCATGTGTTTGCCCAAACCTCTGAACGCTTTTATATCAACAGAGCCTACGCGATAAAAGACGGCACCGACGGCCATAAACAAAGCTCCTTTCATGAGTGCATGGTTAAATATGTGGATAAGTCCCGCCATCAAACCTGTTACGCTGACTAAGCTCAGTCCGAGAATCATATAACCAATTTGCGCAACACTACTATAAGCAAGGACTGTTTTAACGTTGCTCTGCACGGTTGCCATGTAAGAGCACTTGAAAATTGCGACGACAGCCAAGACCATCAAAATTAGATCCATGCCCATATCGGTGAAAACATGGTCAGCCCCGAATATTGTAAAGATGAAACGAATCATCACATACACTGCAACTTTAGTCGCTGTGCTGGCCAAAAACGCGGTAACAGCTGAGGGCGCATGGGTATAAGCGGGAGGAAGCCACATATGTAATGGGAATAAAGCAAGCTTGATGCTGACGCCGACCATAATAAATGCGAGCCCGGTATTGATCGTGCGGCTGCTGTCATATACGTCGATACGGCCTGCAAGGTCTAGCATGTTAAGGGTGCCTGTCTTCATATAAAGCATGCCAACGCCTATCAGGATAAACGTTGCACCGATCGTTCCCATCACTAGATAGCGAAAAGCAGCAGTTAAGCAGCGTCGATCCGAAGCCAGGCTAACAAGGGTATAGGTTGCAAGCGAGGAAATCTCAAGAAACACGAAGAGATTAAAGGCATCACCAGTAACTAGTATGCCAGAAAGGCCGGCAAGACATAGTAGGTGTGCAGTGTAGAATAGTGAGTGTTTTGATGGGTCGATTTCTTTTTCAATACTGTCCTTTGAGTAAATTAGAACAAGTGTTGAAAGCGCTGATACGGCTAACAGAATAAACGCGTTAGCGGCATCGATACGTAATTCTATCCCCCAGGGTGGTGGCCAGCCACCGACAGCATAGCTAAGTGCGCCATCAGATAGAGCTGCAACTAATAGCTGCCACGAGACCAGGCAGGCCCAAGCGCTTATTAGCGTGGCAAAACACCAAGATAGTATTGAACGGCCCAAAACGAGTGTGATAGGTGCTGCTATCAGGGGCAAAATTATAGGAAGCACAGCCAGGTGTTGGTCAAGCATTAGATGGCATCATCCTTGTTTTCAAATTCGTTCTCTTCAACTGTGCCGTAAGCCCGTTTGATCCGAACAATTAGTGAAAGCCCCACAGCCGTTGTCGCAACGCCGACAACAATTGCTGTGAGAATCAAAACATGAGGGAGGGGGTTAGAGTATTGAGAAACCCCTTCGACGACAATTGGTGCGGTGCCGCCAGTGACTTTACCCATAGAAATGTAAAGCATAAAAACTGAGGTCTGAAAGACGTTTAAACCAACGACCTTTTTGACCAGGTTATTTGCGGATATAACGATATAGAAACCGGTCATCATCAAAAATACGACGATCCAGTAATTGTAGTAATCGAGAATAAAGTTCACTGGATGTTAGACCTCTCAGCCTGGCTATCGAAGGCATAGAAAATACTAAGCATAACGGCAAACACTGTAATACCAACACCAAGTTCAATGATAATTATACCGTAGTGTTGGCCAGCGATTGGGTCTGCTGCGATTTTGTTGTAATCAAGGAATTGGCCGCCCTTAAGCATGCTGTACAAGCCAACGCTGGCGTAAAGCAGTACGCCAAAAGAGGCCATTAATTGCAAAAACTTTGGGCTTACTACTTCAAATGAGCTTGGTGTCCCAAAGACTAAAGCGTACAAAATGAAAGCCGCAGCAGCGATGACACCGGCCTGAAAACCGCCCCCAGGGCCGAAATCACCATGAAATTGAACATACAGTGCAAACAGTATAACCAAGGGAATAATTAGCTTGGCAACAACGTGCAGTACGTGGTGCGCTTTTAAACCAGATTCTGGCGCATCACTTTCTTCGCGGCGCCTTACGCCAAGTAATGCTAAGACACCAATTGCTGCTGAAAATACAACAACCGTTTCTCCTAAAGTATCGAAGCCACGATAGCTTGCAAGTACTGATGTCACCATGTTCGGTAATCCGACTTCTTTAGGTGACTCTTCTATATAGCGTGGAGCGACATGTTCGTGTACTGGGTTGTCAGGGTGCCCAAAGGGAGGCATGTCGAGCGTGCCGTAGATCAAGGCAGCGCCGGTTACGCAGACTACAACCAAAGGGAGGATTGAAGAGTGGGCACTTTGCTTTTCCTTTCTACCAGTTAATGCCAGTGTGCCAAGCATGAGTACTGTAGATATGCCCGCACCAACCGATGCCTCGGTGAACGCGACATCAACTGCGTCAAGGTTTACGAATATCAATGCTGACAGAAAACTATATATTCCGAAGAGCATGACGACAGCAAATAAATCTTTCAAAAATATAATGCGTAAAGCAGTGAGCGCCAACATAGCAAGCAGTACCAAGTCGATCAGTTCGGCCATTAGTGCGTTTGCTCCTGTTGTTCTTTCTTGGTTTCAGCAATTGTAAGTAAGCCGCCATGACGGGCTGACTTAGCAAGAGCATGAGAAGCGGTAGGACTGGTAAGCATCAAAAACACCAGTATGAATAAAAGTTTTGCGGTATTTAAATCGAAAGACGTCTGCAAGAGGAGACCGCCTATGATCAGAATGGCTGCAATAGAGTCCGTGACACTCGCTGCGTGAACGCGAGTGAAGAAATCCGGGAATTTAAAAAGTCCAACGGCACCACTTAAGCCGAAGAAAACGCCTGCTATTAGCAGGAGGCTACTAACAATATCTAAGACAAACATGTCCAACCATTATTATTTAAGTTTTATTCAATTGGCGCTGTGTATTCGAAAAAGCGAAGTACCGCAACCATCCCTGTAAAGTTGATTAATGCGTACACAATGGCAATGTCCAGGAAGTCTGGGCGTCCCATCATATAACCGGCGGCCGCAATAAAAAGAACAGTCTTGGTGCCAAACATGTTTACTCCTAGAATACGGTCGTAAACGGTTGGCGCATCGAATGCTCTGGCCAAAGCGATAGCCATAACAACCAAAATAGCGATACAAACAGCAGCGTATATTCCTGTCACTTGTTATTACCCCATATCCCGGCGATTTTATTTTCCATAGCACCTTGTTCGAGTTCTTCTAACGAGGACTTTTGCAGTGCGTGAACAGTCAGTTCACCATCCTCCAAATCTACGCTTAAGGTGCCAGGTGTGAGTGTTATGGAATTTGCGTATAAAACATGATTGCTCGGAGGTATTTCTTTTATATCTATTTTCGCCAAGCTTGGCGAAACCTTATTTGACGAAGTCCAGATCAGTTTTGTAACGTGGGCGCTAGAGCCAATGATCTGCCCAATTAGCCATGGAATGTATCGAATTAATCGTAAACCTGTCCCAATCTCTTGTGGCTCTTCATCTACTTCATCCATACGTTTTAAGACAAAAAGTACGATGATGACAGAAACGGCTCCGAAACTAAGTAATAGTGGTTGGATGTAGCCAGAAAGTAACAACCAGAACGCTGAAAGTAGTACTGCCCATTTAAATATATGCATTTAATGAATACCGGCTTTATTGTTAATTCGAATCATAGCTAGCTGGGGAACGTTGATTTGTAACATTTTTTATATGGTATTTTCAATCATTATAAGAGGTCAATGGTGGTAACACTCTAACCAGAGCTAAATTTCTTGTGAAAGCGCAACAATTTATCTCTATT
>NZ_LWEY01001157.1:0-1273 GCF_001634935.1 Oleiphilus sp. HI0043
TTTATACGTGGGTCAAAATTCGATGCAAATATATGGCTTTAGTGGGTCAGTTTTGGGTGCAAATCAACAATGAGGCCAATGTAGCACTGATGTAGCACAACTTATTCCAAGCATGCCAGCTACTAAAATAACCAATTGAAATAAAAGAAGAAAAATGGTGCCCCCTCCCTGACTTGAACAGGGGACCTACCGATTATGAGTCGGGTGCTCTAACCAACTGAGCTAAGGGGGCACTGATTTTGGCTTTGAGCCAAGAGATGATCCAGAGAGTTCTTGATCAATACGGGGCGCATTATAATGCGCCCCGAAAGAAGATGCTAGAGGAAAATGCTTATTCGTCCAGGAAGCTTCTTAGGTGATCTGAGCGGCTTGGATGGCGTAGTTTTCTTAGCGCTTTCGCTTCGATCTGACGGATACGCTCACGCGTTACGTCGAACTGCTTACCTACTTCTTCCAAAGTATGGTCTGTGTTCATTTCGATACCAAAACGCATACGTAGTACTTTTGCTTCTCTAGCAGTTAGTCCGGAAAGAACCGTACGTGTAGACTCTCTTAAGCCCTGGCCTGTAGCCGTATCAACGGGCGATTCTGCCTGGCCATCTTCGATAAAGTCACCCAAGTGTGAATCTTCGTCATCACCAATAGGCGTTTCCATTGAGATTGGTTCTTTAGCAATCTTAAGGACTTTACGTACCTTGTCTTCAGGCATATCCATGCGCTCACCTAACTCTTCAGGTGTTGGCTCGCGGCCCATTTCCTGAAGCATCTGGCGTGAGATGCGGTTCAATTTATTAATGGTTTCGATCATGTGTACCGGAATACGGATCGTACGTGCCTGGTCAGCAATAGAACGAGTAATTGCCTGACGAATCCACCATGTAGCGTAAGTCGAGAACTTGTAACCACGGCGATATTCGAACTTATCTACCGCTTTCATCAAGCCAATGTTACCTTCCTGAATAAGATCCAGGAACTGTAGGCCACGGTTGGTATATTTCTTCGCGATGGAGATAACCAAACGAAGGTTGGCTTCTACCATTTCCTTTTTCGCACGACGCGCTTTTGCTTCACCAATCGATACACGACGGTTGACGTCTTTAATTTCAGCGATGGTCATGCCAGTTATGTTAGCCATTTCTGCGATCTTTCTTTGCGCACGCGTAATTTCAACACGGTTCGCTTCTAGCTTCGCTGCACAGGGGTGACTTTCTTCAATTAGGCCGTCAATCCACTGTAGGTTTGCTTCATTACCCGGGAATCGTTTGATGAACTC
>NZ_LWEY01001158.1:0-701 GCF_001634935.1 Oleiphilus sp. HI0043
GTTATCTTGGGTTAAATTGTATTGTTATTCCTTAACGAACAGCTTGTTAATTCTTATTCAGATTTTTTAGCGCATCATTAAGCATTTCCTCTGGCGGCTCTTCATATATAAGAGTTGTTGAGGCGTTTACATGCCCAGCAATTTTCTGAGCCACTTTAACTGACTTCTTCTGTTTATGGATCACATCTGTTATCAGTGAACGGCGACCACTATGTGAACTTGCTTTCTCGATCCCGGCCCAATTTCGGAGCATGAGAGCCATATGTTCCTGAAGTGTATTAGGAGAGTAGGGGCCACCTTTCTGGGTGATAAAGAGTGGATCACCAGGCTTTAGGTGTGATTCTTTTGATATACGAATTTGTAAATACTCAGTAAGAGCCCGCCTCAAATCAGTATCAACCATGGGAAGATCACGGGATTTACCTTTATGTTGTTTCACAGGAGGATAGAAATCTTCAGGGTTTACGTCAGCACCTACCTGAACCAGTTTTTCAACTTGACGTATCATTTGATCAAATGCTGACTTCTTAAAGCTGATGGTTTTGCGCTCATATTTACTCTTTGAGCGTTTCATGGCATCAGCGCCTTTCGTATACGAGGCGGGTAAGGTCATCACCTGAAGTAATGTGAAGTCGCAACGAGAAGTTAGTTGTGCAATCTCTTTTATTTGTAGCAAAGCAATCTCTTGCGCTCGCAATCCG
>NZ_LWEY01001159.1:0-1265 GCF_001634935.1 Oleiphilus sp. HI0043
GATCAATGATATTCTGGACTTTTCCAAGATCGAAGCCGGCAAGTTGGATATTGAAGTTCTAGAGTTTAACTTGCGCTCAATGATTGGCGAATTTTCTGAAGCCATCGGTCATCGCCCTTGTGAAGACGATGTTGAATTGATTATTGACGTTGTTGATGTTGAACATAGCCTGGTAAAAGGGGACCCTGGAAGAATTAGGCAAATTCTATCAAACCTGGTGGGTAATGCGATTAAATTCACTCACGAAGGCGAGATCTATGTGAAAGTGTCGCTAACTCCTGAGCTCTCTGCAGATGGTCGAGACCTCCTTCGCCTAAATTGTTCAGTATCCGATACCGGTATAGGTATTCCAAAAGATAAAATAGCGGAGTTGTTCGACTCATTCACTCAAGTCGATGCCTCAACGACCAGAAGGTATGGTGGCAGTGGTCTAGGGCTGGCGATTGTTAAGCAGTTATGCGAAATGATGGGAGGCGGCATCTCTGTTAAAAGCGAGGCGGGTAAGGGGAGTTGTTTCAGATTTAACCTTTTGCTTGAAACAAGTGAACAATCTCAAACGGTTAGCCCCGATGTCGATATCAAGGGGGCTGATATCCTGATTGTTGATGATAATACCAGTCATCGGGAGTTTTTGACGCGTCAGCTAACAGTATGGGGAGCAAATGTAGCGCAGGCTGATTCAGCTAGCGACGCCATGGATATGTTGACCAAGGCTGCTCAGGATAGTGAAACTATTCGGTATAAAGCTATATTTATTGATATGGATATGCCGCGTATAGATGGTGTTGAACTGGCGAAAAGGCTTAGAGAGGAAGAGGGTTTGTCTGAGACAAACCTAGTGATGATGACATCCTTGCAGAACCGGGGCGACTCACAGTTTTTTTCAGACTTGGGTTGTCGTGCCTATTTTCCAAAACCAACCACGACCTTAGATTTGTTCGACTCTCTTAATATTATTTTCTCAGAAGAGAGTGTGTGTAAGGGTGGGCAAGAGGCGGGTGATCATGATCGTGGCTTGAAGCATGGCGGTATTCATCAGAATCAGGATAGCCTACCAGGTGGCTACCAGTGGCCGGATAATACCCGTATTCTTTTGGTCGAAGACAACCATGTCAATCAAATGGTTGCTTTAGCATTGCTGGATATATTGAAGCTCAGTGCTGATTTGGCCGATAGTGGGTTGGTTGCTTTGCAAAATTCGCCAGACAATTTGCCGTATAGCCTGATTCTTATGGATTGTCAGATGCCAGGTATGGATGGCTATG
>NZ_LWEY01001160.1:0-981 GCF_001634935.1 Oleiphilus sp. HI0043
ACCATCCACAAAAGGATTACTACCAGCAAGCAGACCATCTATATTTAAAACAGCATCTTTAACTGCATAGATTTCACGAATAGAGTGCGCAAAACTAAATGATGAAGTGCCATCCAAACCTGTCAAATCGCCACGCTCATTGTGAATTTCCATGTCAGAAATCTGAACACCGGCAATATCAATATATACATCCAGATCTGTAATCTTAAAGTAACGACCCCAGTATATTTTGGAGTCAGCCTTACCCGTATTACCACCTAGAGGTCCAGATCCATCAAAGCCGTTACCATTGTTCTCAAGATGTAAGTCATCAGGACCTAAGTAACCCTGGATACCTAATTGACTAATCAAGGTAGTTGTACCAGCAGCACCTTGGTCGGGACCCTGACCATCAGTATCTAGACCAGCAGAACCTAGCTCATAACTTGAACTTGCCAAGCCAATTGCATCGATTTCAAGACGAAAGTCGACAGCATGCTCTAGGACTAGCTCTGCAGTATGAAAATCGTCTAATCCAAATCTACCGTCAGCTCTATACTGATCGATACCGCCTTCTGAAGCCCAGCCATCAGTAAAGTCAAAATGGATTACCAAATCACCATCACCATATGTGCGCTTATCGTCAATTACAGCGTTATCACGAGTTGAGTCAATACCGTTTGCAACACTAACAAACGTCGTATCAGTATTCCCATCATTTACATACATCTGAGCAATATCACGCATATTGGAAAAACCATATGCAAGCTCATTATCACCGTCGGTACCATCACCGGCGATGTCAATCTCAAGCCGTAAGTTGTCAAGCATCGTACCTGCAGAGCCCGTACCATTACCCAACGAGTTACCACCCATACGGATACCTTGAATCAACAAATAGCCTGCATCGTGATATGCGAACTCTCCGATCTCCCACTGACTTTCTACATCAAGAGTAAGACCTGCCTGACCCGTGACGTCTTGTAGACTATCTTCATCAAG
>NZ_LWEY01001161.1:0-4795 GCF_001634935.1 Oleiphilus sp. HI0043
CGGCCCATCAAAGCCAGCAGCGAGAAGATAAGGAATGCGCCCGACATGATCGATATGAACATGGGTCACGACAAGCGCTTTAATATGAGAAACTGGGAAGTCGATTTCAAGCTGGCTTTCACTCGACTGCCCAGAGGTCTCGGCCCCTTGAAACAATCCGCAATCAATCAGAATACCTTGTTGTTCAGAACTGTTTTTATCGGAAATTCGAAGCTCGTGACACGAACC
Organism: Oleiphilus sp. HI0043; assembly: GCF_001634935.1. NCBI lineage: Bacteria > Pseudomonadati > Pseudomonadota > Gammaproteobacteria > Oceanospirillales > Oleiphilaceae > Oleiphilus > Oleiphilus sp. HI0043. Next base: position 229 of record NZ_LWEY01001161.1, read on the forward strand.
CGTTACGCCATTCACCGCTCCGTGGTGTAGGATTTTCATTGTTTTGTCCACAGGGGCTTACACCCCTTTGCTGTTTAGATTAGGGATAACTAAAATTAATCACTGCCAAATAAATCCCGCGTGTAAACCTTCTCTTCCACGTCAGCCAGGTTTTCAGAACGACGGTTAGCAACGATAACATCAGAAAGCTTCTTGAACTCACTAAGGTCTTTAATCACACGAGAATGAAAGAACGAGTCTTCATTAAACGTAGGCTCATAAATAACGACTTCTATACCTTTTGCTTTTATTCGCTTCATAATCCCTTGTATAGCTGACGCCCTGAAATTATCTGAACCAGACTTCATGACCAAGCGGTAAACGCCTACCACTGTGGGGTTCTTTTTGATGATTGCATCTGCAATAAAGTCTTTTCGAGTCGTATTCGAATCAACAATCGCACGCACCAGGTTATTTGGAACATCCTTAAAGTTTGCCAATAGCTGCTTAGTATCTTTCGGTAAGCAATATCCACCATAACCAAATGAAGGGTTATTATAATGCCCTCCGATTCGTGGATCTAAGCTGACACCTTGGATAATCTGTTGAGTATCCAAACCATGGGATTCTGCATAGCTATCCAGCTCATTAAAATACGAAACACGCATAGCGAGATAAGTGTTAGAAAATAATTTAACCGCTTCAGCTTCTGTTGAATCAATAAATAGCGTATCGATATCTTCCTTGACTGCTCCTTGAGCGAGCAAAGCTGCAAATGTCTTTGCCAGTTCACTTTGTGAGCCAACAATAATTCGTGATGGGTATAGGTTGTCATGTAGTGCCTTCCCTTCTCGAAGAAACTCAGGAGAGAAAACGATATTGACTGTATCAAACTCGCTACGAACGCGTTTGGTAAAGCCAACAGGTACCGTAGACTTAATAATCATCATGGCGCTGGGGTTAATTTCAAGAACGTCTCGAATAACTGATTCAACAGATGAGGTATTAAAGTAATTGGTTTCCGTATCATAATCAGTCGGAGTAGCAATCACGACAAACGCTGCGTCTTTATAAGCTTCCTTTTTATCCAACGAAGCCTTGAAATTAAGTTCTTTATTTTGAAGAAAGTGCTCAATTTCCGGATCAAGAATAGGCGAACGCTTATCATTCAATAAAGCAACCTTGTTCTTGTCAATATCCAGGGCAACGACTTCATTATGCTGCGCCAGTAACATGGCATTTGATAGGCCGACATAGCCCGTCCCTGCGATTGCTATTTTCATTAACTCACCTGCTGTTGACTTAAGATATTTTATCTATGGCCATTATACTTGCGCCAATTCATAAAATCAGTAATAAGAATATAGGAGGTCGGTGAACCTTACTTTATCAGCCATATTAAATAGAGTTATGTCCTATATATTATAATATAGGCGCAATTATGACCGATAAACTAGACCCGTCAATGCTCCTCAAGCTGCTTAAGAAAGCCCCTGAATCTTTCGCGCTCTCTGATCTTCTTGAATTAATAAATAAGGCAATACTTTACGCTTAGGTGATACAAAGTTTATATTGCCTCCCCCCAAAACATCACAAATCAAATTCGTCGATGTCTTTGCTTACCTGATCCTGCAAGCGGGAAGGAAAGATTTTATTGATAGCCTTGCCGTAAGATAGGTGTGTTAACTGACTCCTTAGCAAACTTGCGACACTACGCGCCTGACTTTCATCTCGAACAGCTTTCACTCGGTCTCGATCAGGCTGTTTACTCACGTACCACTTGTGAAGCACAAAAGCACGAGGATCAATAGCGTTTAGCCGAACCGGCATCCCTTTTGAATCAAACACTATCTGTTCAAATGTTGGTGCAGATAGCACCCACTTTAGCGAATCAATTTCTACTGGCAACAAGTCACTATCATCAAGCAGACTTTCAAACTCACTTGCTTGCATTTGAGGTTTTCCCTGGGTGATAAAGTCAACTCGGTACTGCTGGGCATTCACTGCTGCAAACTCTCGTGGCGAATCACTAAGAGGCTGGAAGCTTTTATCCGTTTTCTGTAATAAACCTAACAATGAGCCTTGATCCAGGCTCGATACAACTTTTAGGCATTGGCGTGAGTCGAAGAGTACATCAATGTCTTGTGTCGCCAGATGATCTGAATTGAAGAGCACTCCTCCCGCAATTTCATAGGCATACATCGCATTGGTTTCGATTATTTTATGCGGAATAGATTGCTTTTGAAGAGCCCTAATTACCTTTGCACCTGCTACAGGAAAACGGTTCAAGCTAACAGCACGTAAAAAAGCAGCATGTATTTTTACTTGTTGAAGGGATAGCTTTTCACGACTAAGGGCAGCATTCTCATCACCCTCAAATTTAGCTTTAAGCTCTTCAGTCTCTGCATTACGCGCACCGAGAGAAATATTCTTGCCTCCCGTGTAGCCCCGATACAAGTACTGCTTACCTTTAATGACTTTCCAATGCATTGAACCAGTAAATTCGGACTTCCAGGCATCATCTCTTTTCCATGCCTCAAAGCTTTGCCGAGCATCGACAATAACCTTCGCCTGTTGATTGGATACTGAAAGAAATGACATAAGTGCACCGTTAACTTAATGGTATATTAATTAACTAATTTTATACCACAAAGAATTTAATATTAGTTAAATAAAAAGGGCGCCTATAAGCCTAGAAATAACAATACACGAATCCCTATATATGATGATACACTTAACCCTATAAAAGAAAATTCAACTAAACCTAGATTTCATATTGATTCTTATTCTATTGGGTAAATCACATGAACGAAGCCTCAAATAAGCTAGCTGGTTCACTAGAGAAGTTAAGTGAATTACAAAGTGCTGGTGTTGTCGCCATTCAAACGAAACAACTTAGTAGAGTTCATCGAGAGCGCTTGATTAAGCACGGGTTTATTCGAGAGGTGATACGGAGTTGGGAGTTAATTGGTTTCAGTAAGTGAGATTACCGAACGCTTACCAACGCACGCGCTATATTCCAACAGAATAATTTCAATCGAGTCTGACCCCATTGATTCACTTAACAACACAATAAACTTAGAAAAAATTAAATTTTCTTCTCTGTGTAGGCCGCAGGCCGCTCTGAGCCCTCTGTGGTGAACCGTCTTTTGTGTTTTGATCTTTAAGGAATAAACCAATAAACCACAGAGGACACCGAGCGCTTCGCTGCACAGAGGAAGAGATTAAGAAATACTAAAAACTTTTTGTCTTTTCTCGGTGTAGGCCGCAGGCCGCTCTGTGCCCTCGGTGGTGAACCTTCTTTTGTGTTTTGATCATTATGGGATAAACCGATGAACCACAGAGGACACCGGGCGCTTCGCTGCACAGAGGAAGAGATTAAGAAATACTAAAAACTTTTTGTCTTTTCTCGGTGTAGTCCGCAGGCCGCTCTGTGTCCTCGGTGGTGAACCGTCTTTTGTGTCTTAATCTTTAAGGGATAACCAGCCTGACCTCTTCCCCCAATAATTCCCGTAGCGCCTGTTTTAAAGCCCTCTTCGCGTCATCATCACCATGAACAATTCTTATTTCTGAAGGCTTAGCATTCATACCTTGCACTAAGTTCAGCAAGTCTTCCTGACCTGCATGCGCAGAGTAACCCGAGATCGTATGTACAGCGGCATTAATCGTATAGCGCTTACCCTCTAGCTCGACATAGCCATTTCGTGTCCCGTAAGTTTGAATATCTCGCCCTGCAGTTCCCTCAGCTTGATAACCTACAAACAGAATATCAGTACGCTTATCTTCAATTAAGGCTTTTAAATAATTAACAATACGTCCACCAGCACACATACCGCTAGCGGCGATCACAATGGCTGGGCGAGCCGTCTTTGCTAAATAATTCACTGTGTCGAGGTGAGTTTGATGATCATCTATCGTGAGTAAATTTTCAAATGACAGAGGGTGTCGACCCACGGCTACCCGACTTTGAGCCTCTGCATCCCAAAAAGGTTTTAGTTGTCGGTAGGTATCAGTAAAGTCGTTGGCCAAAGGTGAGTCGACTATCACTTCAAGCTCAGCCCAATTCAGCGCCCCCTGATCGGCTTTATCTTTAAGCTCATAGATCAATGACTCAAGTTCATACAATAGCTCCTGAGTGCGGCCGATACTGAACGCAGGAATCAAGACCACACCTCTGTCTTGAACAGCACTCTCGATCACTGCCTTAAGTCGCTGCCGACGAGAGCGTCGATCTTCATGATTCTTATCGCCATAAGTGCTTTCAATCACCAAGGTATCACATGCTTCAGGAGGCTTCGGCGCGGCTAACAAAGGAGAGTGAGGAGCGCCTAAATCACCCGAAAAGACAAGCCGATGCACTTCACCCTCTTGACTCACACGACACTCAACATAAGCAGAGCCAAGAATATGACCTGCTGGCTGTAAGCAAATATCTAAACCTTCAAAGACTGAATACAAATCACCATATTTGAGCGGCACAATACGCTGCTTAAGCACCGACATAAATTGTCGGATCATCTGTTTATTACGGGTGAAACCAATCTTCACCGCATCTTCCAGTACCAGCGGTAAAAGCACAGCCGACGGC
>NZ_LWEY01001162.1:0-1148 GCF_001634935.1 Oleiphilus sp. HI0043
CCATCATTAGTAAGGCTATCTGTGCTGCACCACCCAAGTTGCCCATGTTCAACCACGTGTCGTAAAGACCCGCTGTTAAGGTTTGGACGGCGAAATAATCTACCGTTCCAAAGTCGTTAAGTGTCTCCATTAGTACTAAAGACAGGCCAACCGCAATAGCGGGCCGTGCAATGGGTAAGGATACTCGATAAAAGAACTGGAAGGGCGTAGAGCCTAGACTGCGTGAAATGCGATAGAGGGAAATCGACTGCTCAAGAAAGGCCGCGCGTGCCAGCATGTAGACGTAAGGGTAGAGTACTAGTGACATCATGATAATAGCTCCCCCCATACTTCTGATTTCGGGGAACCAATAATCTCTGCTGGTCTTCCAGCCAAATAGCTCTCGAAGCGCTGATTGCACGGGGCCTGCGTATTCCAGAAAATCAGTGTAGGTATAAGCGATGACGTAAGCGGGTACGGCAAAGGGGAGTAATAAGGCCCAACTCAGCCACTTTTTGCCGGGGAAGTCGTACATGGAAATAAGCCAAGCTGAGCCAGTTCCAACCAGAAAAGTTAGGGAGCCAACGCCAAGCATAAGAATCAGCGTGTTTTTCAGATAACTAGGTAAAACTGTATTAAGCAGGTGCGGCCAGGCGTTTTCCTCTGGAAAAAGAGCGAGGTAAGCCACCGCAACAATCGGGAGACCGATAAGGGTTGCGATAATGAAAGATGAAATGAACCAGGGACGCTCTTGAGCGTTTAGTCTGAAATTCAAGAGTGATAAACCTTCAAAGTATTCGAGTTACGCCGAGCTGAGCAAGATACATTAAAAACGAAAAGCGGCATAGTGCCGCTTTAGTTTATTTTTCTAAAAGCCATGGCCTTAGCTTATCTAGAGTCATTATTCATCGAAGGCAACTTCATCAACTAACTGTGCTGCACGCTTTCTTAGATTAGCAATATCTGCGAGTGGCAGTGTATCTGACTTGAAGGAACCCCAAGACTTTACCAGGCTCGATGGTTCAACCTTAGTATTAACCGGATACTCGAAGTTTTGTTCTGCATAGAGGCTTTGCGCATAGTCCTGTGTTAGGAACTCCATTAGCTTGATTGCACTTTCTTTGTTTGGTGCGTGTTTAGTAAGTGCTACGCCACTGATATTCACGTGG
>NZ_LWEY01001163.1:0-2379 GCF_001634935.1 Oleiphilus sp. HI0043
TACCGGGGAAGGTGTAACAACTTACTTAGCACGTCCGATTTATCCTTATCATTCTCCAGTTTCTGAGCGCTTCTGCGAGCGCCTGACTTCATTTTAACCAAGTCCTTAGTGAATACAATAGTGATTGTCGCTAATTGTGTCAGTGAGTTAAATTAATTAGGAATAATCATAGAATTAGTATTCACTATCGCCTCTGAAGCCGTTAATATCGAACTTGCATGACACAAGCTTTGACACGGATTGCTCAATAGCCGTTCATGCACTTGATTCTATTAACGCAAGGAGCGAACTTATGAAATCAAACTCTTTTCTTTCTAACAACATCGCAAACATCCCTCCCCGCCTGCTTATCCCTTTTTTGTTTAGCTTGCTGCTTTCTTTCAGCAATATTAGCTATGCAGACAATGAACCAAATAGTTCAATACAAACCAGTAAGGCCATAAACATCAATAGCGCAGATGCTCAAACTATTGCCAAAGCATTGAAAGGCGTAGGTTTAAAAAAAGCTGAAGCCATTGTTGACTATCGTGAGCGCTATGGTGAGTTTGCCCGCCTCGAAGAGTTAGTTGCAGTAAAAGGTATAGGCAAAAGTACATTAAGCAAGAATGAACACTTACTTAGTCTTGAGTAAAACATTAATCTTTATGTTTTTATCAACCTTTCAGACACAAAAAACCCCGGACTAAGCCGGGGTTTCTCGTTAGCAGCCTTAAAGGCTAGCTAGTTCCTATGTAGCGATTACTTACAAGTCGCTGGTAGGAATTTATCAGCAATTGTTGTTGCTGCAGTATCACAAGCCCAAACAATTGTTCCCGCTGCATTGGCATCCGCTAAAGGATTTGTACCAATCGAAGGTACGAAGGCAAGATTACCTGCACCAGAGATCGCAGGAATCAGAGTCATATCAATAGTGATTGTTCCTGGATTTGTGTCTGTAGACTTATCAATAGTGATTGCCTTAATTGAACCAGTCTTCAAGTTCGCTTGGTCCCCAGCAACTACAGCAGCATACGAATCAATACCAGCTACACCACTATCAGCGAACATATCTGTTACTCCAATTTTCAGCGCAGCCGCAGAAACCATACCTTCAGTTACTTTCGCTCGAATCGTGTAATCCTGATAAGCAGGAATGGCAACCGCTGCCAAAATACCAATAATCGCAACAACGATCATCAATTCAATTAGCGTAAAACCTTGCTGATTCTTTTTCATATTCATAATATATCTCCAGATTTAGTATAAATGGCCGCTCGATTGTTTTAGTAGCCTGTTTGCTTTACTACTACCTTCAATCTGGAACCCATCTTTAAAGGTAAACTTGAGTCTACCCTTAAGGATGGCTTCGCGTCAGGAAAGTTGCTTGCTCTTCTAAGCGTTTGCAATCAGTCTTCACACTCTGCGTACCGACACTTAAACAATAGCAGGCAACGTGCCAATTACAAATATTAATATTATTTCCCTTATTAGTCAGTAGATTACAGTTCTTTTATAGAATTACCTTGAAGTATTATCACAAGTATTGGACCATACTCTTGATGACAGGAAGTGACAATATTTGTCAGTTACTCACACTATGCGAAGCTTTCTTTTAAATCTGAAAACTTCCACTACACTTCCTTATATATGTATGCGTTTATCAGCAAGCGCTAAACCGTTTAAAGCCAGTTATTTAGTCCAAACATTAGTTTGTGCATCTAAATGGTGAATTTAACTCAAGCAAAGAAGCCCCATGACAGCAGAAAACACAACACTTACTGGCTTGGCCAGAAAGTTTGTTTTGGATCAGTTACTCGATGAAGAAACTGCCCGAAAAGCACAGCTACACGCTCATCAGAACAATTTATCACTGGTTTCCCATCTGGTTCAAGCAAAAGCGGCTAAAGCCAAGGACCTAGCATTTTCTGCTGCGCAAGAATTTGGTATGCCTGTTTTGGACCTAAATGCCTTTCAGCAAGAATCCTTCCCCGAAAAGGTGGTTGATGAAAAGCTAATTAGAAAACACCATGCCCTGCCTTTATTTATGCGTGGCAATCGGCTTTTTATTGCGGTATCGGACCCAACCAATATTATTGCCCTTGATGAAATCAAGTTTCATACAGGCGCAAGTGTTGACGCAATACTCGTTGAAGATGACAAGCTTAATGCAGCCATCGAGAAGTATCTTGAGTCGCAGGATACAACGATGGGCGATCTGGACGATGCAGACCTTGACGACATCGATGTTGATCAGAGCGATGACTCAGACAATGAAGTGTCGGCTAGTGATGCGGATGATGCGCCGATTGTTAAATACGTCAACAAGATGCTACTCGACGCAATCAAAACTGGCGCATCAGATTTACACTTCGAACCTTATGAAAAAAGCTACCGCGTTCG
>NZ_LWEY01001164.1:0-839 GCF_001634935.1 Oleiphilus sp. HI0043
AAAAGTACATTAAGCAAGAATGAACACTTACTTAGTCTTGAGTAAAACATTAATCTTTATGTTTTTATCAACCTTTCAGACACAAAAAACCCCGGACTAAGCCGGGGTTTCTCGTTAGCAGCCTTAAAGGCTAGCTAGTTCCTATGTAGCGATTACTTACAAGTCGCTGGTAGGAATTTATCAGCAATTGTTGTTGCTGCAGTATCACAAGCCCAAACAATTGTTCCCGCTGCATTGGCATCCGCTAAAGGATTTGTACCAATCGAAGGTACGAAGGCAAGATTACCTGCACCAGAGATCGCAGGAATCAGAGTCATATCAATAGTGATTGTTCCTGGATTTGTGTCTGTAGACTTATCAATAGTGATTGCCTTAATTGAACCAGTCTTCAAGTTCGCTTGGTCCCCAGCAACTACAGCAGCATACGAATCAATACCAGCTACACCACTATCAGCGAACATATCTGTTACTCCAATTTTCAGCGCAGCCGCAGAAACCATACCTTCAGTTACTTTCGCTCGAATCGTGTAATCCTGATAAGCAGGAATGGCAACCGCTGCCAAAATACCAATAATCGCAACAACGATCATCAATTCAATTAGCGTAAAACCTTGCTGATTCTTTTTCATATTCATAATATATCTCCAGATTTAGTATAAATGGCCGCTCGATTGTTTTAGTAGCCTGTTTGCTTTACTACTACCTTCAATCTGGAACCCATCTTTAAAGGTAAACTTGAGTCTACCCTTAAGGATGGCTTCGCGTCAGGAAAGTTGCTTGCTCTTCTAAGCGTTTGCAATCAGTCTTCACACTCTGCGTACCGACACTTAAACAATAGC
>NZ_LWEY01001165.1:0-1505 GCF_001634935.1 Oleiphilus sp. HI0043
CACAGCAATTGCTCTCATCTCTACAAGCCTAAGCGCCACAGTAAACGCTGAAGAGGTCTCTGAACCTAACTGGGATGCAACGGCTGAACTTGGTTTTGTGATGACCAGCGGCAACTCGGATACAGAAACACTAAATGCCAAATTTAATGCTTCAACTGAATACACTGATTGGAAGCACACACTTCAACTAGAGGCGCTTAACAGCTCATCAAATGACGTAAGTTCTGCAGAAAGATATTTTGCTGAAGCGCAGTCTGACCGAAAGCTCTCTGATAGAGCTTATGCGCTTGGCGTCATCTCGTGGGAAAAGGATCGCTTTAGCGGTTTTGACCATCAAACCTCTATCGCACTGGGTTTAGGCTATAAAGCTATTGCAGAAGATAATATGGAATTGAATTTCGAGCTTGCGCCTGGTTATCGTGTGATCGAAGACAACAATGGCAATAACGAAGAAGATAGCATTATTCGTGCAGCTGAGATCTTCTCTTGGAAATTCAATGAAACATCTAGCCTTGACCAGTTCCTGAATACAGAAGCCGGCGACAGTAACACTGTGACACGTTTTGGTATCTCCTTAACCAGTCAGGTGCAAGAAGCCTTGTCAATGAAGGTTGGTTACACCATTAAGCATAGTTCTGATGTTCCAGCAGGTGCTGATAAAACTGATCGTGAAACGTCTGTCACGTTAGTCTATAAGCTGTAGCATTACTTTTTATGTAGGCAGCGATGGTGCTAACCCGCCAGCGAGCCGCGCAAGGCTCTGCCTACAGCAGAAAAGAAAGTATCAATCTGAAATTTCAGATACAAAAAAGGCAGCTTAATCGCTGCCTTTTTTATTGAAGCTTGAAACGCTTACTTCAACAATTCTTTAGCTTGCTCAACCCAAGAGTCTGAGCCGCGTACTGATTTGAACTCAGCCAACTTATCGGCAGGTGCATTAACGATATCTTCCAAGCTATTAAATCCCGCTGCATTCAATTTCTTAACCGTCGCAGGGCCAACACCTTTCATCGAAGAAATACCAGACTTAGCTGCACCAGTGGCTTTCTTAGTTGCTGTTGACGCTTTTGCTTTAGCAGTAGTCGCCGCCTTCTTAACAGTTGCTTTGGCTTTTTTAGCAGGCGTCTTTGGCGCTGGCATAATCTTATCCGCCAGAGGAAGCTTGCTTAATGCATCTTCAAGTTGACCAACCAGCTTATTCTTAGTCTCTAGCAAAGCTTCAGCACGCTCTTCAAATTCTTTCTGCTGCTTATTTAGCTGCTTTTGATACTGCTTCTCGATTTTCTTCAACCACTTTGTTGCAGGCTTAGTCGCCTCTTCACGCAACTCGTTTACTTGTGCAGTCAAATCATCAACCTGCTTCTGTAAATCTTTCTTAGTTGAAGTAACTTTCTTGTTGATATCTTTCAACAAGTCATTGCTCAGCTCTTTAACCTGAGAAACTTTCTTATCAATCTTCTTTGACGTTTTACCCATGCTTCACCCCTATTAAAACTACAAACAAA
>NZ_LWEY01001166.1:0-1733 GCF_001634935.1 Oleiphilus sp. HI0043
TCTTCAGGGATTTGGTCTTCTTTAGCACAAACCTCTTTGATCGCTTGCTCAACAATATCAATACCCTTTTTGAGAGAGTCTTGACTGATTACGAGAGGACATAAAAATTTAACCACCTGATCATCAGCACCGCTTGTCTCAATGATAAGCCCCTGCTGAAAAGCATTGCGTGTAATGTTGCCAGCGATCTCACCGTTTACACAGTTAATCCCTTGAAACATGCCGCGTCCACAGGTCGTGAAATTTCCGTCGCCATACAAGTCGACAATCTTTTCCAGGCGCGATTTAATATATTCGCCTTTTTGCTTAATCTCATTAGAGAACTTGTCGTCAGACCAGTAATGATCAATGGCGGCTTTCGCGGTTACAAATGCAAAATTGTTGCCTCTAAACGTACCGTTATGCTCTCCTGGTTTCCATTGGTCCAGCTCTGGCTTAAATCAAACAACAGCAAAAGGTAAGCCGTATCCGCCAAGTGATTTCGATAAGGTCACCATATCGGGCTTAATGCCTGCTTCTTCAAAGCTAAAGAAGGTGCCAGTACGACCGCAACCCGCCTGTATATCATCGATGATAAGCAGTACATCATGCTTTCGGCAGACTTTTTCTAAGTTACGCAACCATTCAAAACTAGCCGCATTGATACCGCCTTCACCTTGCACAGTTTCAACAATCACTGCAGCGGGCTTGTCGATGCCACTGCTGGAATCTGAAAGCACTTTATCAAGATAAGCTGTGGTATCAATCTCGTCACCTAAGTAGCCGTCATAAGGCACGCGGCTTACGCCGCCTAAGCTGACACCCGCCGCGCCACGATGATGAGAGTTACCCGTCGCAGCCAGAGAGCCAAGGCTAACGCCATGAAAACCATTGGTGAAAGAAATAATGTTCTGACGGCCTTTAATATTACGCGCTAGCTTTAAAGCCGCTTCAACTGCGTTGGTACCAGTCGGACCAGTAAACTGCATAACATAATCGAGATCCCGAGGCTTTAGAATCTTCTCATTAAAAGCCTCTAGAAATTCACCTTTCGCCTTGGTATGCATATCCAGGCCATGCGTAATACCATCATTCTCAATGTAGTCCATTAAGAGAGGCTTAAATAGCGGATTGTTATGCCCGTAGTTAATTGTTCCCGCACCCGCCAGAAAGTCTAGATACTCATTTTCCTCCTCATCGTAGAGGTGTTCCATCTTAGCGCGATTAAAAACACGAGGGAAAGAACGAGCATAGCTCTGAACTTCAGATTCAATTTCATCAAATATTTTCATTAGCATCCTCCATAGGATGTTTGGTGCGAGTCTTATTTAGTGTGCGAGGTTAGGAACTAAATGGACCGATTCGGACCAGAAATTCCGTGTCATGCAAGCCAGCAAAATGCGTATCTTTGCTAAACATTTCAGATTTGGCTAAGGGAGCAGAAAAATCCTTTGCGAAGCTTTCAAATAAAGTCCATGAGGCTTTATTGTCAGCTGTAATGGTCGTTTCCAAGTGAGTGACCTGAGCGCATTCTTGCCGCGTCACAATATCTTTGAGCATTCGCTTAGCAAGACCTTGACCGCGAGCACGCTCATCAACGGCGACCTGCCAAATAAATAAAGTGTCTTGCCGGTCGGGAATGACATAGCCGGATATAAAGCCAAGTGTCTTGTCATCGTCTATCGCTATCACTGAGGTGCTAGCGAAATGACTGCACTGCAGCAAGTTGCAGTACGCTGAGTTAGTGTCCAGAG
>NZ_LWEY01001167.1:0-573 GCF_001634935.1 Oleiphilus sp. HI0043
CCACGATTTGCTTCACCAGCTCGTACTGAGCCATATTAGTATCTTGGTACTCATCAACCAAGAGGTAGCGAATCTTCTGCCGCCACTTGCTTAATATATCCGGATGTTCAGCGAAAAGTTGTACGGGTAAAAGAATCAGATCATCGAAGTCGAGCGCATTATAGGCTTTGAGGTAGCGAGTATAGGTTTCATACACATGTGCCAGGGTGACATCGTCAGGCGTTTGAGCTTGCTGTGCGGCCTGAGCCGGAGTTAGCATGGCATTTTTCCAGTTTGAAATCGCCATCTGAAATTCATTGATTCGGTCGCTATTCTCTTCACCATCTTTCATCATCAGGTCGCGAATCAACGCTTTAGCATCTTCACTGTCGAAAATAGAAAACCCCGGTTTATAGCCAAGCGCCTTATGCTCGGTGCGAATGATATTCAAACCCAGGTTATGGAAAGTCGATACGGTTAAACCACGCGCATCAGGCCCCGAAACCAACTGCCCGACACGCTCTTTCATCTCGCGAGAAGCTTTATTGGTAAAGGTCACCGCAGCAATATGGCGCCCCGGAATACCACAGCTTT
>NZ_LWEY01001168.1:0-2414 GCF_001634935.1 Oleiphilus sp. HI0043
TGGTGCCATCAGAAACCGAAATCGGTGCCGAGTAGTTGTATTCTGGCGCTGAACCATTCAACACATAGCGGATATCTGGTAGGCCTTGTGCTTGAGTCATTGCTAGTTCTAATTGACCAAACTCATTCATACCGTTGGATATAAATTCTACTTTTTCCGGGATAAACGTAAGCGCTACTTCGTTACTTCGAATACCTTCGGTATTTTCGATATAAACGCTAATTGGACCCACCTCCATATTTTCGTGCGAAGGTAATCTTAACGCTAAGCTTCCCTGAGACAGAGAATGAATTGCAGCGTGGACAATGCTACCCGTATGCGTCCTGAAGTAGACGGTGTAGTCGTCGATGTTAGTTGTCATGCCTGAAACACTTAAGATCAGCTCATCGTTACCTTGAACCCGTTCTTGGTCGATTGAAGTAATAACCATAGCGCCCACTTGAATCGTAAAACTGGCTTGATCACTTACAGGTGGAACGGTAATTTCATAGACATTGTTCATGCCTATTAGATTGCGACTGGTATAGATATGATCAATTGAAACTTCAATTGTATCGACGTTGCTGTCGGCATTTAGCCATTGACCGAATACTTCGAATTTAATTTCCGTTCCTGGGTCGTTGGTGTTCAGCGCATTAGAAGGATAAAACTTGGCGCTATCAACAAGTTCACCTTCACCGTTCTTAGCGCTTAGAACGATTTCCGGAATATGTCGGCCATCTACATGATCTAGTGTTTTTAAGCCAAAGCCGCTTAGGGTGACTTCTTCTGTTTCAATAACACCACCATCACGACGGCTAATGGCTAAAGGCGTCATGCTAAGCAGATCAATCGGGAAATTAACAGTCGCCGAAACGGTGCTTGGAATATGCCTCGCATCATTTACTACGGCAAGCATATCTGCAGCCCAAATGGCAATGGTTGCCTTGAGCGATATCAGTGTGAGCCCCATTTTCGCAAACTGTTCTGAATTAACTTGCAATGCTGCGTTAGCTGTTAAGCTAAGAACTTCATTTATTACCGGGTTTGGCCAAGATCCCGCAATAGGGTTTGTAGGATTTAGCCCCGATGTCATTTCGTCGAAGACAATACCTAAGGCTTCAAGAAGCTCCCATTGATATAGGGCGGGTGCGGCTTTATCAAACAAGCCAGAATTATAGAGCACGCCAAAAACAGGTTGGATAGCAACGTCCTTAACGCTAAACACCGTATTGATGCTTGGAAGGAGTACCTTCGAATATATCGTTCTTAGTTGAAGTGCAAAGGTGGTACTTTCGGTGTAGCCATCGAACTCGATGTCTGTAATTCCTGCGGTGACAAAATCTACCACCACATCGCGATGCTCAACTTCGAAGGATTGTTCATTAGATTGATAGGCACCCCAGAATCCTTGCTGCGGATCGAGCAAGTGTTCATCAAAAGCTTTACTAATAATGCCTACGTGTAAGTCTGCACTATACCATTCCCCACCGGACACCAGATCAAAAATCCTGGGGCGAACATAGAGGCTCGTATCATTGTCCAGGGTTATGTACGAGGCAATACGATTGTTTTCTTTTTCTGGTTTAACAGACAAGCCCAGCAGAGTATGGGCTGGGTCGTCATAGACTACGTGCAGATCCATATCGCTTGGGCCATCGTAAGAAGTCGAGCGATAGTTTGTGTTTGTGTTTGTGTTTGTGTTTGTGTTTGTGCTTGTGCTTGTGCGTGAGATGGCCAGTTCAATATCCTGCGTTGGCATTAAGGCTTTAAGGGCATCCAGACTGCTCTGCACTGCGCCAAGATAGATCTCGTCATAGACATTGTTCAAATTGTGGAGGTGCAAAGTATAAGGGTCCGCTTCGATCATTGTTTCAAATTTATCAATAAACGCTAGGGAGTTGTTTCTAACGCTTTGTTTGACTTCGCTTGCGCTTCCTGCGTTTAGTAAAAGCTCCTGAGGGATTGCTTGCATGACCAGGGAGATTGCGGTTCCTTCGCTGTCGATACGAGTATTTTCCTCTCCGGGTAATAGGGTAGAAAGCATGTAGACGCTTGGCCATTCATCACTTTCTCTTTGCGGAAGCATTAGATACGCATTGGCTGGTGATTCGCCTAGAGTAGGGAGTGACACTCTTTGTTTAGAGTCAACAGGGTATGAGGCGTCATCAACTTCTATTGAGAGCTTATCTTCTTGAAGAGTTGAGCTCTCAGGCAACTCAATGACCCCGGAGATATCTGTTTCATCTCCTGGTGTTGTACCTGAAGAGTTACTTGAGCCGCCATTACAGCCTGCAATCGATAGGCTTAGTGCTAAGGCTAAGAAAACCTTAAAGCTCAACCCTAGGCAGTTGAATAGGAATTTCTGCATTGAATATCTCCAAATAAAACTCTTTATTAGTAAATACTAATATAAATAATGGAGTGTTGAGTTG
>NZ_LWEY01001169.1:0-1605 GCF_001634935.1 Oleiphilus sp. HI0043
ACCGTCACATAAATGTAACAATTATTTGAATTTATTTAACTTGGTAGCAAAATCCCGGCAACAAATCCACCTTATATTGGTACAAGGCAATTACAATTCTCTATATATTTACTTCGACAATCGAAGACTTTTTGCTCTCAGAGTTATCCTTAGTCACGGTACTGATCGCAAAGTAATGAGTACCAGCGCTTAGAGATTCCAAAGCAACCGAAGTCGCTTCAGGGTCTGTTACGGTTATTAGCAACACCATATTGCCACTACTTGCCCCACGATAAATTTTATAAGACTTGATATCGCCCTGGCTCAAAGCGCTTCCATCCTCTCTAGTGTTTGGTGCCGACCAATTAAGCTCAACAGCGTAAATATCTTGTCCACCCGAATCAGGGGTTGACGGGAGTTCCGGTACGCTGCTTGCGTTGTCTATTTGTGTCCCTGCCAAATATTCATCAAGATTAGACGAGCCATCACCATCATTGTCATTTACGGCGTCCGATGAATCTAGAACGTTGAGACCAACCAATACCTCATACCCATCAGGAATACCGTCGTTATCGGTGTCCTCATCTAGTGGGTTGCTTAGAATGAAATACTCATCAACATTGCTTAATAGGTCGCCATCACTATCAGAAAAAGCATCGGCATCATCATTAGGATCTGTTCCAATCGCTAATTCATAGAAATTAGGTAAACCGTCATTATCACTGTCTATTGGCAGATAGCGATTATCATAGGGGGATAGAAGGTTACCTGAGTGGTAACCGACATGATAACCATCCTGGTAACTTTCAGCTAAACCTGATTCGTGGTCATAGTATGCTAAGTTTTCACTCGTTAGCGTGGTCAGCTCAAAACCTGGCCCTGACCATGAGACATTTAAGTAGTCTCCACCTAGGTGGTCTTTATGCAATACTTCGAAATAGTATGGTGTTCCAGCGTCTAAGTTAATAGTAGGCGACTTCTGAGTTTTATAACGATCCCAAATTTTGTATCCAGAAGGCTTATTAACAAAAGCGATCAATCGCTTATTGTCGGGAGTATCATCGCCAGATAACCAAACTTCTGCGCTTTCGTCTGCGCTTAGCCAGAAGGTATAGGCACCGCTTTCGGGGACCATAAGCAAACCTCTTAGCCGTTGCCCATATTTATCGCCCTTTGAATCAATAAAGTCTAGCTCCTGGACAAGTTCACTTGAACTAGAGCTGAGCGGAAATCGAGCATTTCTAGTTAGAGCTCTTACATTTTTACCCCCGATAGATTTCCACATTTGGAGCTCTATACCGCCATCATCGGCAGCAGTGGGCGGCAATTCATTTACTGCAAGAGAAATAGTTTTAGTTGTAGTGCACGCACTGAGCAAAAGGACAGATAAAATAGTAAAGAATTTATAGTTCATTGCGTATACTCCTTACGAATATTGAAATCAATGATTCAAGTATTACGCATATTAATGATTAACATAACAAGGTGCTTTATACCCATTATTCATAATAGGCGAAATGGAAATAACCACTTAATAATCAGTAACATTATGGTACTTCCTGTTATTTTATCGATTAAACTATTTTTACTTCGTAATTCAATTTTTTAAGTAGCTCACCTAAAGTT
>NZ_LWEY01001170.1:0-1863 GCF_001634935.1 Oleiphilus sp. HI0043
CTCTATCTCCGACATCATGGCGGTTTCCAGAACAATTGAAAACTTTGCTTCTGGAGACCAGTTATCTGGACTACTACTTTTTGTCACACTTGAACCTGGTAATTGAAATTTATCTCGCCAGGAATACAAGGTGGATAGGTTTATGTTTTCCTGGGCTGAAAACGTTCTTAATGATAACCCACTTTCAAGCCACTTCTTAACAATGGCTTCTTTAAACTCTTTTGAATAATGCTTCACTCATATTCTCTTACCGCCTCCTATTCAATTATTAAAAATTAACAGAGGCGACAACTATCCTGACACAGGGGGGTATCCCTCTTGATACTGTTTATGCATACAGCATATAGAAGAAGCTTCACTTAGCGAATATTGGCCGTAATTTTGTAAAAACAGTCCAACTGTTATGTCCGCTTATCTCACTTTCCAGAAGTAACCGATCAGATCAATATTGGCCAAAAAATCTTTGTTTATCGATCAGTCATGAAGGTCCGTTTTGCGGACGTCATTGGCATCTGTTTAAAAAATACGGTAAATACTAAAGTTTGACGATATAATAGAGAAAATTTATAGACTGGAGCGGTGGATGCCGGTAATAAGTAGGTTTTATGGAATATTGATCGCAATGTATTTTAACGATCATAACCCTCCGCATTTTCATGCAAAGTACTCAGGGTATGAGGCTCTATTTAACTTTGATGGAGAAATCATCGAAGGTGAATTGCCTAACAGAGCTATCAAATTCGTTCAAGAATGGATTTCATATCACCTAACTGAGTTAGAAGAAAATTGGGACAAAGCTCGCTCTGGCGAACCTTTGAATTACATAGCACCGTTGGAGTAACAAATTATGCTTCATATTAAATCAGCAAAGCACGTTTCCGACTTTACACTTTGGGTTGCTTTTGATGATGGCACTTCAGGCAATATTGACTTAAAAGGAGCTTTGGAAGGTACCGTCTTTTTACCATTAAAAGATGTAGCTGTTTTTTCTAAAGTTTCAGTTGATCCTGAGCTAGAGACTGTGGTTTGGCCTAATGGTGCAGACCTTGCTCCTGAGTTCTTAAAAGACCTACACCAAAAACAAAACCAAGTTCACAACTGAATATTGGTATCTCTGACAGGTAGCTACTTTTTAGTATCCACCTGTTGGAAAATATCTACACCTGGATTCGTTCGGCAAGATCAAGCGCATCATCTACTTCAACTCCAAGATACCTTATAGTACTGTCGATTTTTGAGTGCCCTAGCAATATCTGAATAGCTCTAAGATTCTTTGTTTCACGATAAATAATTGAAGCTTTTGTTCGCCTCATTGAGTGAGTGCCATAAGCTGCCTTATCTAAACCAATACTGGAAACCCATGAGTCAACAATTCGAGCATATTGTCTAGTAGATAGATGCTCTGATTTCTTACACCGACTTTGAAATAAGAAATCGTTAAAACCTAAATGCTGAATCTCAATCAGTTTATTTAAGGTCGTTTTTGTCTTCGCTGTAATTTCAAATTGAACAGGTGTTTTCGTTTTTTTCTGAATGATTTGTGCGCGTGATTGAATACCATCGCCATGACTTATGTCACTGACTGACAGTCTGACAAGATCACAACTTCGAAGCATGCTATCAATTGCTAGGTTGAAAAGAGCTAGGTCTCTGATACTTTGTAAGCGTCTAGCCAAGCACACATAATACCAAACCCAACAATTAATTACGCTAGTTCCAAAATTCACAAGGAACTAGCACATGACTAAAAAGAACACCAAGAAAGCCAAACACGACTGGCCAAGTATCTTCGATTATCAAAAAGAGAGCGGGTTAACGGTTGCAGAATTCTGCTCCATACATAAAATCAGCACCTCTTCGTTC
>NZ_LWEY01001171.1:0-1515 GCF_001634935.1 Oleiphilus sp. HI0043
TAAATTCTTACCTGAACTGTCAACGAAACCACCCATCAAAGTGACCCGATTACGCTGAGCAAAAAACTAATTTTTAGAACACTGAACCTTGATGATAACCTGACTTTATAAGAAGGCCATCTTTGCACAAAACTAAGAAAACCGCGTACAAGTGTTTGGTACTTTTGCGCATATAACGCCGCCATTTGCGGTCGAAGTTTGATGGCGACTTTTATGCGTTTCTTTGCATAAAAGGTGACAGAAAACGAGATCCGCAAGATGGCCTTGTTACATGCACTTTGCTATACTTCGTTTTACTATGTATTACATATTAAGCAAATAGGTATCAAATATGAAGACAGAAATGCTAAGTACACGCATAGACCATGACACAAAGCTAGCATTTACTAATGTATGTGACGATATGGGTCTAAGCACCTCGCAAGCCTTAAAGCTATTTGCCAAAGCTGTTATTAATTATGGTGGAATACCTTTTGAACTTAAAGCAAAAACACCAAATACTTTGACAGCAAATGCAATTGAAGAGCTAGAGTCTGGAAATGGCACTAAAGCTGGAACTATTGAAGAGCTTTTTAACCATTTAGACATTGGTGGCTTGAAATAATGCTCACACTTGAATACGCAACGCAATTTAAAAAAGATTTTAAGAAAATTGCGAAACTGCCCATTCCTGATGTAGTTGAAGTTGGGCACGTGATTAAACTATTACAGCTTGGGGAAACTTTGCCAGATAAATATGTTGATCATATGTTGTCGGGTAATTGGCAAGGTTACCGTGATTGTCATGTTAAGCCAGACTTGCTTTTAATATATAAAGCAGATAATAACTCTTTAAAACTTGCAAGGATTGGAACTCATAGTGAGCTATTTCGCTAGCATGTAACGCTTTTATAAACGGCGCACGGCTCTATCGTGCGTCCAACGCAGGCCACGTGTTTTTGTGGCCGGAGTGATGTTTGATGAACTGGTTAGATGTTTTAGAACACCCAACTACACCAAACACCACGTTAAAACCTTTGTACTGGCCCAGAGACAAAAACACCCTAGATGGCGACTTTACCGGACTCCCTAGGAACACACCACCGACGAAGCCTCTACAAATTCAAATGTGCCTGAGAAACTTAAACAGCAGAGCGGAACAGTGGGAAAACGTGCCACCTACCCTAAAACTTTAAACGGAGGAATACATGATAAGAAACGAGCATTCCCTGCCGAATATTGAGCCCTAAACCTTAAGAGCCAAAAAACATTTAGACATAATGACTCCCCACGTCCCAAAAGAGTGCTGACCTCCTATCGTGGGTTAGCAAAGCCAGAGCCATAATATATGTGTCATACCATATAAGCGGAGGCCAGCACCATGAAAAACAATACCATAATTTTTGTCGGATTGGACACCCATAAGGAGTTCACCGAAGTCGCATATTGCGAAGATCAACGAGGCTCAGAAGTAAAGCATCTTGGAAGAGTTTCTTCAGCCAAAGTATCACTTACCAAGATGGCAAGACAGTTTGA
>NZ_LWEY01001172.1:0-1477 GCF_001634935.1 Oleiphilus sp. HI0043
CTTTATGACCAGTTTTATCCTGGTGATATGATAGTGACTTTCACCTCGCCTTCAGAGTTTAACGTGACTGACAAAGCGACGGGTAGATCTTATCTGGCCAATCAGGCTTATTCACAGAATGATCCGATTGTCGTCAATGGCGTTCAATTTGAGATAACCGGCACGCCTACTGCGGGTGATAGCTTCTTTATCGAATCAACTGAAAAGCAGGGCGTTCTGTCAACGATTGAGAAGTTTATCTATACCTTGGATAACTTTACTGCCACAGAAGAAGGTCGAGCGACTTTTGATGCGAACCTGGAAAGTGCCTTGATAAACCTGGATAGCGCTGAAACCTCTATTCTAGAAGCTCGAAGCCAGATTGGTGCACGTCTGAACACTGTTGAAACAACAGAGGAACAGCTTAAGGATGTGGAGCTTCTAACAGAGCAAACTCTGAGCGACCTAGAATCGGTTGACTATGCGGAAGCAGTCAGTTTGTTGTCTTTGCAGCAGTTCACTCTGGAAGCTGCCTACTCTTCTTACTCCCAGGTGTCCTCGCTTTCCTTATTTGATCGCTTATAAGGCTGTGGCCTTTAAGCTTTCTTCTTTGACGCTTTGCTCCAGATGAGCGATGCAAGCCTGTAAGGTTCGGCTTATCTGAGTTTGATCCCTAATCATGGCTAGTTTTGGCCAGGTGCAGCGTTCACCCATTTTCAAGATATAG
The DNA here is from genome assembly GCF_001634935.1 of Oleiphilus sp. HI0043. Taxonomy (NCBI): domain Bacteria; kingdom Pseudomonadati; phylum Pseudomonadota; class Gammaproteobacteria; order Oceanospirillales; family Oleiphilaceae; genus Oleiphilus; species Oleiphilus sp. HI0043. The sequence continues at coordinate 707 of NZ_LWEY01001172.1, forward strand.
TCTCTTTCTGAAGGGCTGGGGTTCTTCATGAACTTAGCATACCAGGAAGGCGGAAATTCAGGGTGGATATTGATATCGCCCAAATAGTCCTGATCAAGCATCAAGGAGGCGTGATTTAGCCACGAGCTCCAAGCTTGGGAGTGAAATCGACGCTTGCCCAATTTAAGTAGCGCCTTGCCTTGAGAGAAGCTACTGCTGACCAATAGGTCGGCAAGGAAGGCTGCAAAACCATCTTCCTGACGTTGAGAGACAAAAGGCACAATATGTGGGTTGGCCTGGCTGACTATAAAGTAGTTTGCATTGTGAAGTCGGCTCATTCTTTGTCTTGGAATATCGGTAGCAAAAGAGCCGTCATACCAAAGCTCTCCTTTCAGGTAGGTTTGCTTTTCCCCGCGGGCATTCTTCTCGTAGAGCTGGCAAGGAGGAAATAAGCCAGGGACAGAGCAAGATGCTTGCGCTGCGGATGCGACAAAAACACTTGGTGCAGTTTGGTAGTTCAGAATTCTTGGCTTTTGGCCTGTTCGGGCAGGTGAAATTGTAATGCTTACGTTTCGGCCGGTTTTTTTAAAGGCTTCTTCAAAAGTCATTAATCCGACGTTGTGTTCAACGCAGCTGCGCAGTTGCTCTGGGTCGAGTAATGATTGCTGTTGCCAAATACCTTTAAGCGGTAAACGCTTCAAAGGGCTGTAGTTACTTTCCTCGGGCTTACCTAGAAGAGTAAGTACTTCCTTATTTGTGTGAGTAGCCAGCATGCCCGCCGTGATTGCTCCC
>NZ_LWEY01001173.1:0-1130 GCF_001634935.1 Oleiphilus sp. HI0043
GGAACACACCACCAACGAAGCCTCTACAAATACAAATGTGCTTGAGAAGCTTAAACAGCAGAGCTGAACAGTGGGAAAACGTGCCACCTACCCTAAAAATTTAAACGGAAAGGTGCCAGATTAGAAACGTGCATTCCTTGCCGAATACTGAGCCTTAAACCTAAAGGCCAAAAAACATTTAACGCCGCAATTTGCGGACGGAGTGGGATGGCGCTTTTTGTGCTCCGCACAAAACGTGACAGCACACGGAGTTCCGCAAGATTGCCTTGTTAACTTGCAAGTGCACTGAGTACTCCCATGACCGGTAACGCAATAATTAGAACTAGTAATAAGTATGCATAAATTACTAACAGAAAGCGCGTAAAAGAACTAAAGCCGTCACTAATTTTGTTAAAAGACTCTGAGCTTGTGAGTTGAGGCAGGTACACGTTTACTGAATCCGATGCTTTGCGTTCAACGTTGTATAAATGCGCCAACATATACCCAAAAAAACACGGCACAATCAGGAACGCAATGAGACCACCTACATTACCGCTTATGCGCTCGTTGACACCTGCGGCAATTAATAAAGTTGAAACCAAAATAGCGCTTACGACAACCACTACTAAGAGCTTCAGATAGTATGAAGGCTTCTTATTGGGCAGTTTGTTGTTGATTGCCCTCAATGGCTGATCGAACTTCATACTCTTCCTGGAAAGTTAACGCTTTTATAAACGGCGCACAGCTCTATCGTGCGTCCAACGCAGGCCACGTCTCTTTGTGGCCGGAGTGATGTTTGATGAACTGGTTAGATGTTTTAGAACACCCAACTAAACCAAACACCACGTTAAAACCTAAGTGCTTGCCTTGAGACAAAAACACCATAGATGGCGACTTTACCGGATTCCCTAGGAGCACACCACCGACGAAGCCTCTACAAATTAAAATGTACCTGAGAAACTTAAACAGCAGAACGGAACAGTTGGAAACCGTGCCACACACCCTAAAATTTTAAACGGTGGAATGCTTGATTAGAACTGAGCACTCCTTGCCGAATATTGAGCCTTAAACCTAAAGGCAAAAAAACATTTAACGCTTTTATAAACGGCGCACGGCTCTATCGTGCGTCCAACGCAGGCCACGTGTTTTTG
>NZ_LWEY01001174.1:0-2092 GCF_001634935.1 Oleiphilus sp. HI0043
CCCGCCAGGATTAACTATCGGCAAAAACACTAAGTTCATTGCTTCTAATTGTTTGGCGACCACCACATCCCAAGACATTCGCGACAGCAGCATCTCTAGGTACGACAGCAAAACTTGTGTACCGATACGCTCGATCCCATGAACACCCGCCGAAATAATAACGGTCGGCAGCCCCGGGCGATAAGGTGTCATTTCAATGCTATACAGTGGCAGCTGATGACCGGCTAAATCAATATTCGCTTCGGTATTAACAACCAGAGGGTGCTTAGTGTGGGAAATAATCTGCTCTAACTGCCAAAGCTCAGGCAGCCGTTTTTTTATTTTATTTTTATTCATCAATATATCCGTATAAGCCGTACTCTCTCAAGATTGTCTATCTCGTGTAAGCATGGTGGTCTTCAAAAAAGAATGAAAAGCCTTTGACGATACGCCAGACATCAAATACCTGCCTTAAGCTAAAGCATGTATCACCATGGCTAATAAAAGGAGTGACCACTAAATCAACGTCTTTTTTCATCTCGCGTAGTTTGCGGTATAAGAGCTCTGACTGCCCGCAGGGAATGACATTGTCTGCCGCGCCATGCAGCAGAAAAACCTTGGCACTCAAATCATCTAAGCGAGAGACAATATCCAGAGCCTCTAATTCTTCTGATAGAGGCGTTTTCGCTTTCGAAAAAAGTAGTTCCCGGTACTGTGAGTCGCTCAAAACACGATGCACCAGACTCGCTTCACTCTGGCTTAATTGGTCGATGCATTGCCCTAAAGTAATATTACTACCCGGCTCCGGCTTGTTTTCTATATCAAGCAGGGTCGTTTCATTAATATTGTCCTGAATCGCTGCATCCAAGGCTTGTTGTAAAGCCAGGCAATTCTCATTGACCTTCGCCTCCATCACCATTGGGATAATTTTCTTCAGTACAATATAACGCCCATAGGGGTCTGCATCGGTATCGGTCAGCAAGTAGTTCATCACCGAATCAACTTCCGTAAATGCACCAATGGCACACACCGAGATGATTCGGTCTTTAACACGTTCATCCGCTGCAGCAGCCAAACATATGGCACCGGAAAAAGACGGCGCAAGAACACTCAGCCTACCCGAAGAACATAAGTGCGACTGATCCACCAACGCACTTAATATATCTGCAACCAAGTCGATCTGCCGAGGATCAATCTTCAAAGTTTTGATTGACTGAACATCAGGAGAAACCACTCTAAAGCCGACATGACATAGCGACTGACAAAGTGTAACGATACGAGAATCGTCTTTTCCAAAAGGAGACATGCCGTGAAAGAACGCAATGCATCCCTTCGGTTTTATATGCGGTTCATAGACATCAACACTGACGCAGCTGCTATCAATATCACTCCCCTCAAGATAAAGCAGTTCGCTACGGGCAGACTTCTCGCCCGACGCCTGCTCACCATGCAATGTCCACATCACATTCAATGCTTGCCAGGCCGCACGCATTATTTATCTTCCTGTTGTTCAATAACTTCAGGGATATAGCGCTTACGCTTCTTTTCCTTGATCTTACTGACATCGACCATCACTAAACCGTCGATACAATCACCAAAGTCAGGGTCAACACCAAAGCCCAAGAACTTTAGGCCACCCGGTTCACATAGGTCGCTATACTGCTTGTACAAAGTCGGCACGCTACAGCCCATATTCGACAAGATGTTCTTAAGAATCATAAAGTCTTCTTTATAATCCGTACCTGAAAAATTCTGGCTCAAGGCATCAAGCAGATCGTTTGAGAGCAAATAGGGGTGCTTCGATACAGCCTTAGGCCGAGATTCCGTCTCGTCAAAGCTGCCAAAATAAAGAGTGAAGAAGTAAACTAATAAATCTTTTGCTGCTTTAGGCAGGTCGTTCGAGATACTGACCGGACCATATAAGTATTTCACATCAGGGTTCTTGCTTAAGTAAGAACCGATGCCATACCAAAGGTAATCCAAACTTCGTTTGCCCCAATACTTAGGCTGAACAAAACTTCGCCCAAGTTCCGCCCCTTGCTTTAGTAGAGGAAGCATTGACTCGTCATAATCAAAAAGGCTGGCGCTGTATAAGCCCTGAATACCCTGCTGT
>NZ_LWEY01001175.1:0-989 GCF_001634935.1 Oleiphilus sp. HI0043
TTTTCGCCCCATAGATTTTCCGTACTTTGGGGCTCTCCCCAAAGGCTTTTAGCATCATCTAATGGAATGCTAATTCGTGGTTCAGAGAATAAACCATCCTGAGGTTGTAACTCGATATGCTGACTTTGTAGTTCACTTAAACTTTTGCCGTAATCGTAATCTCCAATTTCGGTCTTTACCATTGAACTACAACCTGACAATAAGGCTAAAACTGCAATAACAAATATGTGCTTCAATTTAACTCCTTTTTTACAGCTAACGCCTGCAGTTGCGGACGGAGTGTGATGGCGCTTTTTGTGCAACGCACAAAACGTGACAGCTCACGTAGTTCCGCAAGCTGCACTTGTTAGGTGGTACTATATTTACTCTCCATGCACGATGGTTGTGTTTTGTAGCCAAAGACCAAATAGAAAAGAGTTAACTTGATGATCTACGTGATGTACCTTTGTGATGCCGGCTTCTTTCATGGCTGTATCTATACTTGCATCGCCAAATGCAAATAAACCAGCAATTGCAGATACACTCGCTGAGCCCATTTTTGAACTCTGTGCATCTTTATCGGTTGCTACGGTTAAGTTTTGAGCAGGGCCTTTCACATTAGTGATAATTACACCAGCTGGGGTTGGGCCTCCTGGAAACAGGTTCGTTGCGCACCCTGACATAAATAAGGCTGATACGATTATTACGAAACCAAACAGTTTATTCTTTAACATATTATGATTTTCCTTAATTTTAAGTTATTGATTTAAGTTGAACCGAGATTTTATCTTATTGAAACTAATGCTGCCTACTAATTTTTCACCTAACGCTTTTATAAACGGCGCACGGCTCTATCGTGCGTCCAACGCAGGCCACGTGTTTTTGTGGCCGGAGTGATGTTTGATGAACTGGTTAGATGTTTTAGAACACCCAACTACACCAAACACCACGTTAAAACCTTTGTACTTGCCCAGAGACAAAAACACCCTAGATGGCGACTTTACCGGACT
>NZ_LWEY01001176.1:0-783 GCF_001634935.1 Oleiphilus sp. HI0043
GTTTTTGATCTAGATCATTCAGGTCTAAACCTTAACAAGCTGTAACGTGCCTTAGTGCTCAAACTTGTCTTAATATGTTGATAGGAAAGATAAAACACATTTTAATTTGTTAAGTAATTGGCAGATATAAGATGAAACTTATGTTGGGAACATGTCTGAAGAATTGATTTTTGACACATTTCTGACATATTTTATAAATAATATAGGCGGCCGGAAGACTGTGCTGTATTAACGGTGCTGTATTAACGGCATAACTAATAATAATTTAATCGCTAAGTATATTTAACGAGATTCCAGGATGAGCCTGACTCTCATTAAAATTTTAACAGAAAAAAGGAAGACGAAATGAAAAAGACCCTGATCGCTTCAGCTGTAGCAGCAGCTACTCTATCTACTGGTGTAATGGCAGCAGATAAAGGTATTGAATTCTACGGTGATATCGATGTTGCATATGTACATGCAGATGCTGACGGAAATACTGCCAACGCTGTAATGGATAGTGACTCTACTTTTGGTTTGACTCACTCTCACATGGTTTCTGAAGGCGTAACTGCTTTTGCTAAAGTAGAATTTGAATTCGACGCAGACGAAACTACAGCTGGTATCAACCAGTCTGATGAAATCTATGTTGGTGTTAAAGGTGACTTCGGTTCTGTTCAATACGGTGTTGATGACACAGTATATGAGTGGGTAGACGTAACAGACACTTCTGAGTTTGTTGGCTTAGAAGGCGAATTGGCTGCAGATAGCGAAGTTGAGAACCTACAATATGTTTCTCCTGAG
>NZ_LWEY01001177.1:0-677 GCF_001634935.1 Oleiphilus sp. HI0043
GAGCGGTGACAGTATTCGGGCTTGGTGCGGCAATAGGGGCTCTCTCTACAGGACTTAACTTTTCTAGACTTCCCCTCCTCCTCGAAGCGGGTTCCCAATTAACGGCTTCTTATCTAGAGTATTTAAATGCAAACAATGATCAGCCGGACGCGACAACACCGGCAAAGGATGCCTTAGCGTTTAGTCTGTTTTCGATACTTAGCGGTGGCAGACTCAATGATCAGGGGGGGATGGAAGGAGGGACTATTAGTCGTGTGGAAGTTAATCATATACTAGAGGGCAGCGCTCCTCACGAAGCTCAAAGATACTCTGAGGTTTTTCAAGCTGTAGCGGATATATTAGGTGAAAATGTAGAAGATGGTCTTAAGGGGTATATTGACTTCCATCATACGCTGTTGAGTCAGGGCATACACTTTTCGACTGTTGCTGATGCTAGAGGAGTGGATAGAGAGCAATTAGAGCACTGGCTTAATCAATCCGGTTACTTTGATCTGGACGCCCGATTAGCCCGATATAGTGTGATCAATAATCTGCCATTCATCCTAATGGGCCCTGAACTGGCAAGTGCTGTTTCTTCGGAAATCAGGGAATCAGATCGCTATGCTAAAGATACTTATTCCGAACCCTATTGGGTTGATAGGCTTAATTTTTATGAGCTAACACTTTCACAAAACCGA
>NZ_LWEY01001178.1:0-12040 GCF_001634935.1 Oleiphilus sp. HI0043
TTCCTGGGCTGAAAACGTTCTTAATGATAACCCACTTTCAAGCCACTTCTTAACAATGGCTTCTTTAAACTCTTTTGAATAATGCTTCACTCATATTCTCTTACCGCCTCCTATTCAATTATTAAAAATTAACAGAGGCGACAACTATCCTGACACAGGGGGGTGAGTCTTTAGATCAACGAGGCTGGCTTCATCTTCTTACCTATACTTTCAATATCTATAGAGCCTCTGAGTCTTACTCTCACTCAGAATTATATGGTCATCTGTGGTCGTTGTCAGTCGAAGAACAGTTTTACCTTATATGGCCATTTGTGATCTATTTCTACTCTAGGGGCTTGAAAAGTTTAATTGTTTCTCTTTTATCGTTCTATCTTGTGGCAAAGCTCTTGTTAATGCTTTTAGTGTCTTGGGGTGCCTTAGATCGTGACTTTGTAGTAACGCAGCTTTATTTTCAAACTTTCTCACAAGCAGATGCGTTTTTGTATGGCTCTCTCGTTGCTCTGATTCATAAGAATGGTGGGCAAGCTCCATATAAGTTTTGTATGAGTGTCGTTGTTGCTGTCACTTTATTTTGTGTGATCGGGGAGGTTTTGGCTCAGCAATCACTATTTTCTGCAATGAGACTAATGTCTTCACCGGCTATGTTTGATAATAACTGGGGGTTTGGTATTGGTTATACTATAGTAGGCTTCTCCTCGTTAGCACTTATACTATACGTGTTGTATTCCTCGTCAAAGCTCAAAGCTATATTATTTGAAGGACGGTTTATGGTATACACTGGAAAAATATCTTATGGCTTATATATATATCACTACCCAATTATTCATTTAATTGAACGATATGGTGGCGAAATGTCTAATAGCGATCGTATTTTGGGATACGGAGGAGGGCTAGCTTTAACATATATGATATCTAGTGTGTCTTATAAATACTTTGAAAGCCCGATACTGGTACGTAAGAGTCGATACTCCTAAATAGTATATGGAGTATACACTGTCATCATGTGTGGCTTTTATGGGATCAAAGATTTGCTTTCGTGAACTACAACTAACAAAAGCGTCTTAATTGTAGTTCACGGAAAGTTACTTAATTTAGTGTCAAGTTGTGACTCTTCTGCACAGGCGAATTGTTTTCCAAAGTATCATACAGTAATTTCGAATGTTCAAGAGGGTTCTTGACCGGATCCCAAATAGGAAAGAACCGCCGTTTAACGCTACTGACGATACGGTCTAGTAGGTTTGCAACTTTTATTGGAAGAAAAGCCCAGCGTAAAATTATGTATAGTCTTCTGCGCTGACACCAAAAATAGACCGATTCTTCTGCATACCATTTGTACCCCCAGCGCTTTTCAAATAGATCGTGTGAGTATTTTCCGATTTTTCTATTCCAGCGAAGGTCAAAATACTTTAGGTCGCTTAGGTTAGCTCGTGTGCCCAGGTTATCAAAGTAGATGACTGAGCGTGGTTCGGCATAGAGCTTCTCTCCCTTTGCCTGAAGCTGCATGCCAATATCCAGATGTTCACGAATTGTCATATGTGGCAGTTCAATGTTTTGTAAGGCTTGTGTATTAAACATGACGCCATGTAGTTCAAATGCTTGAGTCGGCACGGTTTCTTTTGGCATGTTTTCAGGCAGTTCACGGCGGTAAGGCTTATGCTCGATAAGATAAGTTTTACCTTCAACTTCAATCGTGCGGATCTCAACGGTATAGATATGGTTACGGGTATAGTCTCCGTCGACACCATCTTTCTCTAGCGTTAGTGGGGAGATAACAGCAGCACCTGTTTTTTCACCAGTTTCGATAAGTGGTGGGAGCCAACCTTCAGAAACTCTTGAGTCATTATCTAGCAGAAAGGTAAAGGGAGTTTTGATTTGGTCGCGTATTTTGCTGATTCCTTCTAGTGGGATTATGCGCCCGTGAGAAATAATCTTGGCGTTATCCTTTCCTGCAATGGCTTCTTTGGCTAAAGCGATTTCACTCGAAGGGTAACCTAAATCAAGAATGATCAGGTCAAATAGCGAACTGTCGGTATGCTCATAAACGTTTTTGATACAGTCAGAGAGACCGCTATAACGATCCCTGGGAGAAATCACTAATGTTACTTTTTTCTGGCTCATTCCTTAGACCTCAGTTTTGATAATCGGGTGGAATGAATTTTATACGTATAAAAAACGCGGGTATTTGACCTTGGTCAGTCTTTGTTCAGAAAAAGAGCTAGAGCTCGCTAGAGTTTATAGGTGAAATTTATATCTACTCGTTTATAAACTTTCTTTAAGAGGTTGAATGTTCAGGTAGTCTTTGAGGTGGTTTATCCAGATGTCATAACCAGATGAGCTCAGATGCAAGCCATCTCCGATATGATGCTTTGAAGATAAGTGGCCTGACTTATCCAGCAATTCATTGGGTGGAGGGATGAAGGTTGTGTTTAGGCTGTGTCTGAGTGCTTTGTTTAAGAGTTGGTTAGTTTGCTTGATTGGTGCTTGGTGCTGTAATTTCTGATTTCGTTCTAGGGATATAGGGAGTATTCCTGAAATATATATGTTTTGTGTTTCTGGTGTTATGTCAATTATTTTTAGTATGTTACTTACGATTTGCTCAGGAGTAAGAATGCTAAGATCGTTAGTACCAATACAAATAATAATAGTGTTAGCAATTTGGCTTGAACGATATTGAGATAATCTATTTAACAAACCTTCAGTTGTATCGAAACCAATACCGTAGTTCTCGCTTCTATCTATAATCGCGCTAGTATTTAAGCCTTGTATCATGCTATCTCCGAAGAATGCGATAGACTCGGGAGAGGTATTTCCATCTCGCCTTAACTGGTGGGCGAGTGTTGCTTTATAGGTGGGACTATTAACGTAGGGGCGTTGCTCTAGGCCAAGGTCGATTAGCACTTTTTGAAATGTATAAGTTTTATTGAACAAGAATGCGGCAAATACGTGAAGAGCAAGTAAGTAGATGCCGAATAGAGCTTTGTGTTTAGAGCTGATCACGATAAACTTTCTCCAACTTCTGAATCTGGTCAGAGAGTAAGAAGTGATCCAGGGTTCTTTGGTGGGCCTGTTCTCCTAACTTTTGTGCGAGCGAGTCGTTATTTAAAAGTAAATCTAACTTTTCTGCCAATACCTTGGGGCTTTCTGGTGGTACCAAAATGCCAGTTTCTTCATTAATGATGATGTCAGGGATGCCGCCAACCTGGGTTGCCAGTGTCGGCTTATGGCATATGCCAGCCTCGATGAAAACCAAGCCGAAACCTTCTTCTCGGGAGGGTTGTAGAAAGATATCGCAGGCCTGCATCCAATCCATTACATTGGTGACCTGGCCGAGTAGGGTGATTTTATCTTCCAGGCCTTTATCTCTAATGTGCGTTCTAAGTCGCTCATAGTCTTGAGGTGCCCCGTCGCCAGCAATGTATAGGTGAGTGCTATCGAGAACCTTAGGGGACTTTTGTTTCAATAGTGCTAAGGCTTCGATACTGTCGTCATGCCCTTTAATGGGCCCTAAATGACCTGCAGAGAATAAAATACGCCCATTAAGTGCTAACTTGTCTTTTGCTGCTTGTGTCGCATTACCTTCAGGTTGGGGTACTTCGCTTAGTTCTACGCCACCATGAATGGTGGTTGTTTTTTTATCGTTTATACCAAGCTGATTCACCATGCGCAGCTTTCTCTCATTCGATATAGCGATGTAATGATTCAATAACCAAGCAGAGAGTTTGTTCTTTAGGGTGGGTTGATAATAACGTAGTTCTGAGCGGTGATAAGTACCGATTATTGGTTTTCGTGTTAACTTACATGCGAGACCTGCATAGAGTGCAGAAGCTTCACAATGCGCATGTACAATATCGATCTTCATTGTTTTTAGTGTGTTGATTAATTGCCGGATCAGAGCGAAATCAAACTTGCCTTCTTTCTTAGTGAGGCACAGCCAGTTAGTGCTGTCCTGGTGTTGTTCTAACACCCACGAAGGTGGTGGCTCAAACGATGCAAGAAAGACGGAATGACCAAGTGCTTCAAGACCAGATTTCTCTTGGCTGATTCGTTTCGTTCGGCCACCTTTGTCTAGAGAATTTGCGACGATTAAAATATTAATGGTTTTGCTCCTTCAGCAAACATATCGGTTACTTTATTTCGTAGCGTGGCTTTTTTGCTCTGGCGCATTACCGCCAAAATCATCATATAGTAAGCGAGACTGTTCGTTAGGGTTACTTAAAGGGTCCCAGATGGGAAATAAACGCCTTCTAACTGCAAAGAAAACTCGGTCAATTTTGTTCGCTAGGCCGTTAGGAATATGCATCCACCTTAAAACCAGGAATATGCGTCGCCTAATCGCCCAGTTATATATGGATTGCTCAGAGTAGAAGTTATAGCCCCATCGCTTCTCAAATAGTCGGCTGGATGACTCAGTGATTTTGCTGTTCCAGCGTAAGTTAAAGTATTTAAGGTCTGAGAGGCTGGCACGAGTGCCTAAGTTATCAAAGATAATATTGCAACGAGGCTCTACATAAAGCTTTAGGCCTCGGTTCTTCAGCTGCATGCCGATATCCAGGTGCTCTCGGATAGTCATGTGCGGGAGTTCAAGGCTTTTCAGGACTTCGGTATTGAACATAACGCAATGAAGCTCAAACGCTTGGCTTTCAGTCACTTCTTGCGGCAGGTCTTCTGGTAAGGTCCGACGGAAGGTCTTTTCTTCGATCAGGTAGGGAGTGTTTTCTACATCGACTGCACGTAGTTCGGTGGTAAAAAGGTGATTGCGCAAGTCTGCACCTTCATCAACGCCAGAGGATTCCAGGGTTACGGGGTAGATGACAGCTGCTTCTTTTTGGTCACCTGTTTCGATGATAGGCGGTAACCAGCCCTCAGTTGTGCGTGAATCGTTATCTAAGAAAACAGTGTATTTAGTATTTATTTCGTTTCGCACTTTCGACATTGCATCGATTGGGATGATAAAGCCGTAGTCGATAATTTTGGCGTTATCTTTTCCTTGCAGGGCCTTTTTTGCTAACTCTATGATCGACTTAGGGTAGCCTAGGTCAAGTATGATTAGGTTGAACAGTTTTGAATCGGTAAACTGGTAGACGTTTTCGATACACTTTTCTAAGCCGGTGTATCTGTCCCTAGGTGAAATAACAATAGTAACTGGTTTTTGAGCTAGATTTTCCATAGTCGACCCAAGTAAGCAATGTAACAATAATAATTCAGAATAGTTTTATACTCGATTCTACGATAGAGTAAAGTGAAATTATCAAGACATGAGCGAAGGATTCACATTATATGGCAGTAAACGGTGGCGCAAGGGTTCTACATGTTCTTTCTAGCCTTAAGGTTGGTGGTGCTGAACGCTTTGTATTGGACTTATCGGCGGTACAAGAACAAGCCGGTGATCATGTTGAGGTATTTTCCTGCTCTTCCGAAGAGTGTGCATTAGATACCGAAGCATCAAAGCAATCCCTGAATTGTATTTTATCTTCAGGTGACCGTTTTCGTGACTACAAGGCGGTATGGCACTATTTCCGTACAAAGTCTTCCAAAAGCGTATTGCATATCCATAGTCCATTTGGTTTACGCTTTTTTGTTCCTCTATTGCCTTTTCTATTTTTGTTGGGGGTTCGAATAGTTTATACAAGGCATGGAATCGCTCCTTTGGCGAGTAAGAAGTGGCGTTTAATTCATCGTTTCGCCAACTTGTTTGTATCTTGGGTGACTTTTGTCTCTGATGCAGGGAAGAAGGCTTTCTACAATACGCACGGTTGGAAAGAGTCAAAACTTGTGACGATTAGCAATGGTGTGTTTGTACCACTGCAAGTGGCTAACATCGAGTCAACGAAGCTTCGTATAGGTTCTGTGGGGCGCATGGTGGCATTGAAAGGGCAGAAAGGCCTGATCAATGCGGTTAGTCGGTTGGATGCTACATTGAGAGAAAAGATAGAAATCCACTTCTTTGGTGATGGTCCTGAACGCAGCAAGTTAGAAGCTTTGGCTTTAGAGGCTTTGAACGATGGGCAGTGTATATTTCACGGGATGGAGCTTGATAGAGATAAGGTGTACGGCTCTTTCGATGTCTTGGCGGTTTGCTCTGAGCAGGAAGGGCTTTCTTTGGCCATTATGGAAGCTATGGCGAGAAGAATACCCGTGATAGCGACAAATGTGGGGGATAGCCCTAAGTTAGTATTGGATGATCAAACCGGCTTTTTATATGAGTATGCTGATGTTGAGAACCTGACAAAACTTATTACACAATTATGTGAAGATGATGAGTTGCGTCGAAGCTTGGGTGAAAAAGCAAGGGAGCATATGATTGAGAACTTTTCGTTGGAGTCTGCTAATGAAGAGTATCAAAAGTGTTATCAAGGCTAAACACTTTGCCTGTGAAAGCTGAAGAAAGGGCTGGCTTTAGTTCCGAGTGTTGTCTAATTTTGTAGCGCTCGGTTAATGCTCCTTCACTGACGGACTAGCCGAAGCGAATAAATGTGCCGTGGTGGCACCAATAAGCCCGCCTAGCGATGCTAATAAGCAGTCAGTTAAATCGACATAACGACCAATAACGAGAACTTGCAGTAGTTCAATGCTCAATCCATATAACAAGGTGACGGTAAGAATTACGAGCGTTTTATATTTTAGACTCAGGTATAGTGATAATAAGCTGCCAAGGGGTAAATAGAGTAGGACTTCTCGAACGATGTCAACTGCGGCGCCAATTGACCGTGCTGAGAAGTGAGCCTTGAAAGGTATGACGTTGCTATCGTAGATAAGCTTTTGTTTTATTGCTTTGAGTGATAACTCAAAATCAAAGGGAGATAGCGCCACGGAAAATAAAAATAAAGAATATAAAACGATAGACAATAGTACATCATACTTTTGTTTATCCTTGCTATTTACGTGCGCACTGGGCTCCTGGTATAGCTTGATGCATAACAATGAAATAGATAAGCCTATCATCGATGCCATATAAGGCATGAATATATCGCTCCTGCCTGACTTTATAAAAACTTCTGATACTTCAATGCACAATGAAAAGAAAAGGCAGTGGACAGCGGGTACTAGAATGTTAGGTGTTTGGCGTTTTATTTGAATATGTGCGCTTAAAAAGGCAAGTGGTATGAATATGATACAATTCAACGTTAAGTACTGCCAATCTACTGATGCGGATGAAAAGTGGAAAAAGGGGTCAAGAATCAAGCGTGGCATGTCACTGTTTTGACTGTTTAGCTTTGCATAGATATCAGATAATGAGACGGTGATATTAAGAGGTAGTAAACAGGTTATATAAGCGACCGCTATATAGATAAACCGGATTCCAGATATGTTTTGCAATGCCGCATTATCTGATTTTTGCTCTATACCAAGTAAGCTAGAAGGTGAAAAGTGAAAGTGCTTTAGTGCAATATAGGCGACAAAATAGCTCGTGATAAAACCTGAAGTATTTGATATTACGTCTGAAATATCGGAATAGCGCCCAATAAATGCTTGCGTTATTTCAACTAGTGTACTGACTAAAAAACCAACAAACAGATAGGGGCTCATTAATCTAGGAGAGGATTTACTCGCTATATATAGGGAACAAAGAAAGCCCAATGGCATATACAGCAGTATGTTCGTAGCAACATCTCTTAGGTTGTGAAAATTAAAAGAAAATGCACTCCCTTTTTCGAGTAGGGTCTGGATTGCACTTTCTGTGCTGGGTGCCTTTCCTGTTAGGTAAAAGCTTGCCGCTAGAATAAATAGTAAATATAGAAGTAGAAGAAGCCCAAAGCTTAGTCGTGTTATATTTGGGCTTGTTTGTAACGGCATTTGAGTTTCCCTATTTCTGTTAAGAGTAAATAATAGCTTTAGACTTTACCACTCAATAGCTTGGCGGCCACTTTGAATAGGAATACTTTTATGGCGTCACTGATCTTTTTGTCACCGGATATAGGGCTTAGCTTGATTCCCAGTCTCCTCTTAACTAATTCATTAAAGCGCAAGGCTAAGCCTTTCTTCTGAGTTTCTTTCGTGTTGAAGATAATTGATACTGAGGCTGAAACTTCATCGCATGTTTTTACCCAGTGTGGTGCTAAATAGGGAATATGAGCGCCTTCACCTGGCTTAATAAAAGTTTTTGTTGAGGTGTTAACAAATTCGTCCCGTAAGCTTGGTGCTACTTTATGGGTTTTGGCTACAAATGTTTCCAGTTCATCATCACTAATTTGTTCTTTATTCCAGGGTTCCCACGTATAGACTTCTTTAGTGCCCGTAAGTTGCATAAGGAAAGTGCTATACCGGTCGATGTGATAAGGCGTTGTGCCATTTGGTGACGTGATAAATAGATAGAGTGTTGAGTCAGTAATTTCTGTACCTAGTTCTTGGGCAAGTTGTTCAAGGTCGTTCTTTAGCCCTGTAAATAGCTCTTTATATTGTTCGTCAATTTCAGGACTTCTAACCATCACAAAAGAGTCTGAAGTCGCCAGATTTTCCAGTGCGTGCTCTAATGAGCATTCTATTTTATGTTCTTTATGAGCTGTATCAAGATTTGCATTGATGTCGACTTTACTAGAGCTGGCATACACGTGCTCCGGGGGAAGTCTGAGGACTAACTCAGATAGACTATCAAGTGATGCTAGAGGTGTCTCCACTACAGACTGGTTAAATTTGAATGACCTTTTGTTGAAGTCGGAGAACTGCTGTTCTTGATCTAGTTTTATGTATTTATACATTTTGCATTCCTTTTTCTCTAGTACTCTTAGTGGAAGAGCTTGTGCGGCTAGCTATTTCTTGAAAATCTACTTATTCACTCGTTTTTTGATAACACGGGCAGAATCACACGCAGTATTTCTTCTTCGGATAAAGGGCTTAATTGAAGCTTAAAACCTTGGTTAAGTTGTTCGATCAGGTTATTTAACCAAAAGCCGTTGTAGACTGTTCCAGCATGATAGTCGGCCAATATCAGGTTGCTAGGGTGATCGCCTTGACGACTCTTAATGGTGACCTTATCAGCTAATCGGGTTTCAAGGTTTATGGGCTCATTATAACGGTCACTATATCGCTTTATTTGCCAGGCGACATCATCTATGAATAATACGCGTTTCTTATCTTGAACGTAACTTTTTAGCTGACGATCAAAACTACCCAGGACTTGGTCTCGGTTTTTGATGTTTTCTAATGTTGGCCAATGTTTATAGCTTTCGGTTAAATTGCAGTCTCGACACATACCAAGAACAGCGACCTTTACAGAAGGGTGGCTCGCCAATAATTGCTCGGTTGCCTCGGTGATCTGACGGACACACTCACTGACAACGTCTTTAGCTGTCTTGTCTAAGCCGCTGACTCCCCATTGTTCTAATAGTTTGGTTGAGCCGAGATTGTTTACGCCGATTCGAATGATGACCAGCCCCTTTTCCCAGAAGTCCGGAGAGCGCTGCAAGCGAGAGATCAGCCATTTTGCTTGATAGGGCCAGCCTTCAAGCAAAGACTGACAGCGAAGTCCGGAAACTGCATAGTTATAGTCGAAGTCTAATTTCTTGGGGGCTCGGGCAGGGAGCTTAAGCCAGTTCTTGATTCTTGCCCAGCGGTAACTTTCACCCCATGTCCCGAATGCTCCAAGATTAACTTGCTCAGATCGAAATCTGTCCCATAGTGCTGGCCAGTTGTAAGTGACGCTATGGAAGTCGCCTCCTCTAGCTTTATTGTCATATTTATCTCGATAGCTATGACTGTCTGAATCACCTAATATTGCGACAGGAAACGCAGCATCACCAGGATCAGAAGTATCGATGCCTGTCTTATTCAGGAATAGCCAGTACGAGGCAAAAACCATTACAAAAAAAAGGCCGATGGTGGTGGTTGTTGGTTTAATCGAAAGCATCCTTGCCTCACTTTAGTAATGTCTGCTTAACCAGTTTTTAATCGCGTCGAACAAGCTGTGCTTATCGTTCAGCATGAAAAAAGTATGGTCAGCTTTGGGGAAATAGACTTCTTCAAATATTTGCGTGAAGAACTCGCCAGGAAATGCATCTTTCATTTGTCCCTGATAGTTGTAGTAGGACTGTACCCCTCCGCTGTAGACATATAGGCACTTGGCTTCGCGTTGATGCAATACTTCCATGTCGGCCTTATATTGACTTTTTTCCGGCAAGCGCCAGACATAGTCATCAACATTATTTGCTTGATTATCGCTCGATTCTGAAGACATAGCTTTGGTTTTAGTCAGCCGCTTAATTAAAGCCTTAATCAGGTTGAAGGGCTGAGATAGCTTTTTGAGAAATTTCACACGATTAAACTTTGGACTTAGGTAACCATAGCCATCTATCCAAACTAAACCTTTGACACGATCATCCTTTACAGCAATTTTGTGAGCGTTCTCGGCACCTGTACAAAGGCCAAAAGAAATTACACTGCAGTGGTTAAACTGAGCTTCAAGGCAATCCAAGGCTGCAAGCATATCCTTGGTAATTTGCTCTGTTCGAGAAGAAGGTGATGCGATGCGGGTGCTATCACCTTGCCCACTCAGGTCAAATCGAAAGCTGGCATACCCTAGATCAGCCAAGAATTTTGCGAGATGTACATGCAAATTGAAAGGGCCTGATTTATGAACTGCACCAGCATTAATTATCAAGAAACAAGGCTTCTTGCAGTCTTCTTCTGGAGCAGTATAGATACCCTGAAGGTGGTGCTGTGGGCCAAAGCTCTGAATTTGTTCAATCATTGACTTAAGCTCTTTAAAATAAATTGGTTGATATTATGTGTTGAGATTGAGCGGTCAATGTCCTTGTAGAAGTACCAATTGCCTTCATCATCAATATGTTGGTAGTTGATATGCTGCCCACCTGTCGCACTTAAGCTTTCATCTTCGGTCGTTGAGATGACGGTGCATGGCGTATCATTAAGGCTATTGAGTTGGTCTGCCAGTCTTAGAGAGTCTATTTGCTTTTGTAATTTCGTACAGTATTGATAGCCAAGGTATTCACCCTGTTTTAGGTCACTGCTTTTCCTTCTAACACTGAAATGCCAGTTTTGAGTAAGTACTTGTTTTTGCAGAGTGTCTAATTTACCAAGATAGTCGGAGCCATTGAGAATCGGGTCCCAAAGGACTAGCTCATTAAACTGGCACTTTGTATTGGCTAATGTAGCAATTGAGGCGCCTAAACGTGAGGCGACACAGACCACCTGCTCAACGCCTGCTCGGGCTTTTAGCTCCTCATATGCTTTGATAAGGTCTTGTTGCCATTCTTCGATACTTTGAGTAGAAAACTCACCAGTGGAGTCACCCACGCCGTGGTAGTCAAAACGCATGCAATAAAAGCCTTGTTTAGCGAGGCTAGTGGCAAGTAGCTGGGTCATTCGATAGTTGCGAAAATACTCATGTCCGATCGGAGAGCTGAATAATATTGCTTTGCTACGATAAGCGCCCGCACCAGGCTCATGTATTACGCCGTAAAGAGGTAATTTACTATCACCGAAGAATACTGGGTGGATTGTTTGCGTTGCGGGAGAATGTAGCTCTGTTTTATTGGTTTCGTCAGAAAGACCTTTAGCCGCTGAGCTTTCTGTAGCGGCTGTTTTTGTGGTCTGATCTATTAGCTCAGCTAGTTGATGTAAGCTTTCCAGTAGTAAGTCTCGAGGCTTCAGTTCAACGTTAAAATGCGCTTGCACTTTATGAATAACTTGAATGGAAAGTAATGAATGGCCGCCGATATCAAAGAAATTATCGTATTTGTTAATATCATGGTTCCCGCATACTTCTCCCCAGCAGAGAGCTAACCACTTTTCTGTGCTTGTCTCGGGGCCTTGACGCGATTCACCGGCAGACATTTGAGTTAGGTTCCAGCTTTGCAGGACTTTTCGATCAAGCTTGTTGTTAAGGGTGCGTGGTAACTCCCCGAGTGCTTCAAGGTGCTGCGGCACCATGTAAGGGGGCAATTGCTGTCGCAGGTGCTCACGAAGTTCACTGAGACTAATCGGGCTATTCTTCCATACAACATAAGCGATGAGCCGCGTATCGCCGGCACGGACTTCTCGTACGCTTAAGGCGCAGTCGTCAATGGCGTCGTGTTGGCGCATA
>NZ_LWEY01001179.1:0-1525 GCF_001634935.1 Oleiphilus sp. HI0043
GTAATTGCAACATCCAGTCTTAAGTCTAGTGAAGGTTTTACTAAAATCGCCCCATCGCTGCTTGTTATTATTGGCTATGGCGCTGCTTTCTATTTACTTTCACTTACTCTGAAATCAATCCCTGTTGGTATTGCATATGCAGTTTGGTCAGGGCTTGGCATAGTTTTAGTAACTCTAATCGCATGGTTCATGCACGGGCAAAAACTTGACCTTTGGGGGTATGTTGGCATGGGTTTAATCGTTGGTGGCGTTGTTGTTCTCAACTTGCTTTCAAAAACCAGTGCACATTAGTCCAGTATGCATCTAACAAGTTGCACCAGTCGGAAAACCTCCGCTCCGCGGCTTTGTGCATTCGCTTCGCTCATTGTTGCACAAAGCCACTACACTACAGTTTCCGCTGTGCAAGGCGTTAGTTGTAAGTAGGGATATGAAACGAGTAGCAATAATACTTAGTATTTTGTGTGTTTTGGTCTACGGAATTTCTTGGTTTTTCGGTACGCCCTATATTCATATACTCATTGGTATTATGGGTATACAACTTTTCATGTCTCTTGCCTCTGTCGGTGAAAACGAAGAAGAATTGGTCGAGTTAAAAGCACAGGGTAGCTGGGTTCGTGAATGGCATGTCTGGGTTCTGCTTGCGTGTATTTTTTCTGGGCTGGTAGTCGCAGAATATTACTATCCAGTACTAGAGAGCTTTGGGGCAAAATGACAACTAACAAGTTTATCAAACATCGTTCCGGCCACAAAAACACGTGGCCTGCACTGGACGCGCAAAAAGACGCGCGCCGTTTATAAAAGCGTTATACGTAAAAATGGAATTTCCAGAATGAACAAGTATGTGAAGTATTGCTTCCTCTCTGTTGTTTTTGCCGCTTCTTTAGTTGTGCTTTTTGCAGCGGGCGTATTCGCTTACATGAAAGTGCAAGAAGCAATGATTACGCGGGTAAACGACCCTGATATAAACCTTAAAACAGTTAATCATTGGCTCAGCGGTGACAAGTTGGTTTTTACCGCAATAGCTGAGAACAACAGCGAACACGAATGGCTCAATGTTTCTGTAAATTTTATCGTTAAAAAATCAGATGGCAGCTTCTTTAAACGGTGCCCATTACTGCTAATAAATAAGCCGTTTTCAAGTGGTAACATCGACATTGAAGCTGTCTGTACAAACATGCCTGCCGGCTTTAGCAATTACACCTATGAGGTCAAGATCTTCGGCGAATACTAAAACGTATAACCAGGCAATCAAAGACGCCCACAAAGGGTCGTGGGCTGGACTCGCTCTGCTGCGCGCCGCTCGCCCTTTATTGCGGCGTTAAATGTTTTTTGGCCTTTAGGTTTAAGGCTCAGTATTCGGCAAGGAATGCACGTTTCTAATCTGGCACCTTTCCGTTTAAATTTTTAGGGTAGGTGGCACGTTTTCCCACTGTTCAGCTCTGCTGTTTAAGCTTCTCAAGCACATTTGTATTTGTAGAGGCTTCGTTGGTGGTGTGTTCCTAGGGAATCCGGTAAAGTCGCCATC